>NZ_JBQDLF010000008.1:0-119536 GCF_052095815.1 Brachybacterium sp.
CGTCAGAGACGATCACGGGGCCACCGCGCTACACCACTATGCGGGACTCAACTCCTGCACTTCCGCTCGGCGCTGGACATGGCCGTGCGGCTAGAGATGATCGGGAAGAATCCCGCCGCCGGGGTCAAGGTTGCGAAGCAGACCAGGACTGCCCTGCACGACGTGGCGCACTGGTCCCCCGATGAGCTGTTCCGGTTCCGGGACCACGCCGACGGGCACCCGCTCGCGGCCGCGTGGCGGCTCACGCTGTGCGGGCTCACACGGGCCGATCTGCTCGGCCTGCGCTGGTCCGACGTGGACCTAGACGCGGGCACCGTGACGATCAGTCGGGGTCGCGTCCAGCTCTCCATGGGCGGGCAGCGAACCGTCGTCGATGACACCAAGAGCGAGGACCGCAAACGCACGGTTCCGTTCGAGGTACTGCACGCCGGGACCACGGCGCTCCTGCGCCGCTATCAGCTCGCCACAGGCGGGCGCGACGATCAGCCGGTGGTCGTCGATGAGGCGGGCCAGCCGCTCCGGCCCGAGCGTTACAGCGATCTGTTTCGTGAGCTGTCCGACGCGGCGGGCGTGCCTCGCATCCGCCTGCACGCGGTGCGACACTCCCTCGCCGGGTGGCTCCATCATGAGGGCGTGGCCCCGGTCGACGCCGCCGCGCTCCTCGGGCACACCAAACAGGTCCACCTCGCCAGCTACGTCCCCCGTGGTGGCACCGCCGGGATCGCGGCCGCGGCGCAGGCCCTCCAGGCGGCACAGCGGCGCATGGCGGACGGCGAGGCCGCGGGTGAGGCAACGGGCACGCTGTGAGGGCGTCGGCACCGTCGGAGGACTAGCCGCCGGTTTCGCCGCCATTTGTGAGAGGCGCTGTGAGAGCGCAAGGTGAGAGGCCCGCCCCCGGGACTAGTCGGGGGCGGGCCTCTCGGCGTGCCTGCCCAGGCCACCGGTCATAAGCGGCCGGGCCGGGCGGAGAGCTGGAGACGGGAATCGAACCCGCAACCACCTGTTTACAAGACAGGTGCGCTACCGTTGCGCCACTCCAGCGGGCGGACCGGCCGACGGATCAGCCGGTCCGAAGCAGTCTAGAGGGAATTGCAGAGCTGCTCGTCCCCCACCGCAGGTCGCTCAGAGGGTCAGCCCTCGCCGCCGTCGGACGCGGGCGCCTCGCCACCGCCGTCGGACGCCGCAGGAGCGCCGCCGGCCGCCAGCACCGCCTCACGCAGCGCACCGGGCTGGGTGAAGCCCTTGAACTCCGTGCCGTCGATCTCGACGTACGGGGTCCCGCCGCCGGTCTCCTCGCCGTACGGGTTCGAGACCCGCTTCACCCACGGCTCGTACGTGCCGGCCTTGATATCGCTGATCGCCTGCTCGGAGGCCCCTGACTCCAGGGCGAACGCCTCGATCTGCTCGTCGGTCAGCCCTTCCGCGCCGGGCTGGTTGGCGAACATCAGGGTCTGGAAGGCCATCGCATTGACCGGATCATCCGCGTAGACCGCGACCAGGGCGTTCGCCGCGCGCGAGGAGTAGTCGCCGGAAGAGGACTGCATGTCCATGAAGTTGCGAGGCACGATGTGCACGATCGCCTCCTCATCCGCGACCATGGTCGAGATGTCCTCGGCGTTGATGTTCTCGAACTCCCCGCAGTGCGGGCACAGGAAGTCCAGGTGAATCTCCACCACAGGTTTCCCGGAGTCCTCCGGGGCGCCGAGGGTGAGGTACGGCTGGTCCGCGCTCATGCCCTCGGGCACCGCGACCGGGCCCTCCGGCTGCATCGAACGGAATATGAGGTAGCCCGCTCCGGCGACGATCACCAGCGCGACCACGGTGATCGCGGCGATCACCACGGTGCGCACGGTGCGCTGGCGCTTGAGCTCCGACTGCCGCTGCTTGCGCAGGACCTCCCGCTGCGCTTCGCGGCGCTCCTGCGCTGACTTTGATGAACCGGTCGCGGCCATGGAATCTCCTCGCCCCCGATGCGGGGCTGCGGTGGGTGATAGATCGATGAGAGTTTAACGGCCTGCAACTGGACGGTGCCGGGAAGGATGGGGCACCTCACGTGCCAGCCCCTGACCGAGCGCGAGCTCAGCGCCGCCAGATGGCGATGTCCTCGAGCCGAGGTCCGCTGGGGAAGGGGAAGTAGTCGACCGCTCCCCCGCGGGCCAGGAGGGTGAAGATCACCGCGCCCAGCAGGAGCAGGAGCAGCACCGCCACCACTGCGCTCCAGAGCAGGTCCGGCGCGGCGGCGTCGACCATCCGGTGCGCACCGTTGCGGGTGGTGCGACTGCCCAAACCCACCCAGGTGATCAGCAGGGTGATCGCCGCCGCGGTCGCGAAGGCGACTCCGTCCGGCGGCGGAGCGCCCTGGAGCAGCGTCCAGGACACATCGAGAGCGATACACACCAGCACCCCGAGGACCAGCGGGAACACTGCCTGCACCGCGATCTCGAGCAGCCCCAGCAGGAAACGGAAGGGACTGGCGAGGCCCGTCCTCCACTGCGGCCCCGCACCGGTGGCTCCGCGCATCCGCTGAGCGGTCACGGACAGATGCGACCGCTCCCAGGTGCGGGCCAACGCCCCCAGCAGCAGCAGCACGGCCAGCGACACATAGGGCGCGATCGCAGCGAGGGACACGATCAGCAGGTGCCCGATCCACACCAGCAGCGGACGGCGCGGCGGCGGCGCCGGCCACGCACCGTACGGCGCCGACGGCTCGGCTGCGGAGGGCGGGTACTGCGCAGGGTGCTGCGGCCGTGCCTCGATCGTCTGCTGAGCCTGACGCTGCGGAGCCGGATGCTGCAGATTCGGATGCTGCGGAGCCAGCTGCTGGGAGTAGGCGTACGGCTGGCCCGGGTGCTCCTGCACCGGAACCTGCTGGCGCGGCAGCTGCTGAGTGGATGGTTGCTGAGGGGGCGGTTGCTGGAAGGA
This sequence comes from Brachybacterium sp., assembly GCF_052095815.1. Classification (NCBI taxonomy): domain Bacteria; kingdom Bacillati; phylum Actinomycetota; class Actinomycetes; order Micrococcales; family Dermabacteraceae; genus Brachybacterium; species Brachybacterium sp. Next base: position 2,923 of record NZ_JBQDLF010000008.1, read on the forward strand.
CTGCGGCTGAGGGGAAGGCTGCGGGGAGTAGTGCTGCGGCACATGCGACGGCGGCGCGCTGTGCTGCGGCGAGGAGACGACCGGCAGCGCCATGGTGGGGTTCCCGATGACGGGCAGCGCCTCGGTGACCGAATCCGCGGCAGTCGTGATCCGCGGCAGCGCCTCGGTGGGATGCTCCGCTGGGGTGGCGATCATCGGGATCGCCTCGGTGGGCTGGTCCTGGGCGCCTGCGGTCGCCTCCGCGGCAGCGGCCGGTGCCCCGGGCGACGCCCCCTCCGGGGTCCCACCTGTCGGGTCTGCGTCCTCAGCACCGGGCGGGGCCGCTCCGATCACCGGCAGCACCGCGGTCCGAGACCCCGCATCCAGCATCTCCGTGTCCCCGGGGTCCGCATACCGCGTGAGGTCCAGCTCGGCGAGCCGCGCGATCATGTCCTCGGGAGCCGGGCGTTCCGCAGGGACGGAGCGCAGCGCCGCGCGCAGCCAGTCCGCGAGCTCCGTGGGCAGCCCGTCGACGTCGATCTCCCCGCGCTCGGCGCGCAGGAACACCAGGTCGGCACGGCCGCTGCCGAAAGGATCACGGCCGGTGGCCGCGAAGGAGAGCAGCGCGGCCCAGGCCCACCAGTCCCCCGCCTCTCCCGTGTGATCGCTGCGGATCACCTCGGGATCGAGATAGGCGGCGGTGCCCATGACCAGGCCGGTGGAGGTCAGTCGGGATTCCTCGGCCGCGATCGCGATGCCGAAATCGATGATCACCGGATCCAGCCGATCCCCGTCGGGATCGAACCCGGTCAGGTCGCCCTCGGTGGCGCCACGCAGCATCACGTTGCTGGGTTTGAGGTCGCGGTGGATCACCCCGGCACGGTGGATGTCGCGCAGTGTCTCCCCCATCACCAGGCCGATCTCCCGCACCGACTCGGGGTGCAGGCCACCGTGGGAGCGCACCGCATCCTCGAGCGTCGGCCCGGGGATGAACTCGGTGACCACGAAAGCATCCGAGGAGTCGAGCTCCGCGTCGAGGATGCGCACGATGTTGTCGTTGCGCACCAGCTTCTGCGCCGTGACCTCACGCGCCAGGCGCTCGCGCGCCTGCGGGTCGTCCGAGATCTCGTGACGCAGCAGCTTGATGGCCACGTCATTGCCGTCGGCATCGTGCGCACGGTAGACGATCCCCATACCGCCGGCACCGATCCGGCCGAGGATCTCGTAGCCGGAGTCCTCGGCGAGCGCGAGCAGCCGCGGGTCGCGGGCGTCGCGGCGGGAGATGCGGGACTCTGCCATGGTCTCCATGCTACGAGGCCCGTGCCCGGCATCGTGCCCGCTTCACCGCTCCCCCACACTGTCCGCACCTCGGCCGCACCCCGGACACGGGCCTGATGGAGCATTCCTGAGGGGTGACGGCGTGAGACGATCGCCTCGCGGCGCGGTGGGCGCCGTGGTGCGGGGCGGCTGCCGTCCGGCACCCGAGAGCGACCGAAGGACTCCGTGCCATGCGTTCGAACCTGTTCGATGCCTCCAACCAGGAGCGCCAGACCAACGACCGATGGGCGCTGCAGTCCAACAAGATGCTGCGCTGCTCGCTCACTCCGGACGCGCCGGAGATCATCTCCGCCTCCGGGGCGATGGTCGCCTACCAGGGGCAGATGGACTTCTCGTACCAGGGCTCCGGAGGCGGCATGAAGCTGCTGAAGAAGATGGCCACCGGCGAGGGCGGCAACATGATGCGCACCCGCGGGCAGGGCGAGATCTTCTACGCCCGTCAGGCCAATGAGATCTTCCTGATCCAGCTCGAGGGCGAGGCCCTCACCCTGAACACCAAGAACATGCTCGCCTTCGACAGCTCCATCCAGTGGGACATCAAGTCCCTCGGCGGCGCGGGCTTCATGGCCGGGGGCCTGTTCAACCTGTTCCTGCAGGGCCAGGGCATGGTCGCGGTCACCTCCGACGGCCCGCCGATGCTGCTGGACTGCTCCCAGCAGCCCACCTACGTGGATCCCCAGGCCGCGGTGTGCTGGTCGGCGAACCTGCAGCCGCAGATCAAGAACGACTTCAAGATGGGCTCGCTGATCGGCCGCGGCTCCGGCGAGTCCTTCCAGCTCGCCTTCCACGGCCCGGGCTTCGTCGTGGTCCAGCCCTCCGAGGGCATCCCGGTGGTCAGCGGTTCCTGACTGCCCGCACCGCGGCGTCATGTCTACGATGTTCCGGTGATCTCCACCCCGCCTCAGGCCCTGGTCGACGAGCTCGATGCTCTCGGACCACTGGGCCGACGGCGCGCGGCGACGTCGGCGGCGCGCATGTTCGCCGCCGACGTCTCCACCGCCACGCCCGTGATCGATCCCGTGCCGCTGGTCCTGGATGCCGATTCCTGGTCGGTGCTGTCCACGGGCCTGATCCAGCGGGTGCGGCTGCTGGACGCCCTGTACGGGGATCTCTACGGCCCGCGCACCGTGCTCGGCACCGACGTCGCCCCGGCCGCACAGCTCCTCCAGGATCCTGCGTACCTGCGCTCGGCCGTCGGGATCCCCGCTCGCGGGAACCATCATCTCTTCGCGCTGACCAGCACCGTCACCCGCACCGCCGAGGGGTCATGGGTGGTCCTCGAGGACTCCGTGGACGTGCCCGGAGGCGCCGGCACCACCCTCGAGCTGCGGCGGGTCCTCTCCCGCTGCGCGCCCACCCTGTACCGCTCCACGCCGCTGCGCCGCCTGCATCCGTTCTTCGATGCCCTGCGCACCTCGCTGCATCAGCGCACCCGGTCCGACGGCCGCGCCGGCCGCACTGTGGTCCTGACGGATGAGTCCGAGGACCCGATGCGGGGATTCGACCACAGCTGGCTGGCGAACCTGCTGGGCGCCCCGATGGTCTCCGCCGGGGATCTGCGCACCGGCTCCGGCTCCGTCACCCTGCGCCTGCCCGGTCTGGATTCCGATCCCGGTGATGCGGTGGACGCCGTGCTGCGCCTGGTGCCCTCACAGCTGCTGGACCCGTTGGACCTGGGCCCGACCCCGCTGGGCGGGGTGACCGGCCTGGTCGAGGCCGCCCGCTGCGGCGACGTGGAGATCTTCAACCCGCTCGGCGCCGGACTGCTGGAGAACCCGGATCTGCGCTCCGCGCTGCCGGACCTGTGCCGGCAGATGCTCCATGAGGACCTGCTGCTGCGCCCCGCCGATCCGGAGGCCGCTGGTGCCCGGTGGCTGAGCCTGGACCCGCGCGGCGGCGACGCCCTCGTCGAGCGGCCGGTGCGGATCCAGCTGCTGGTGATGGGCACGGAGGACGGCTACGAGGTGCTGCCCGGTGGGATCGCCACGACCTCCGATGACGGACCCCCGGCGCTCAAGGATGTCTGGGTCACGGTCGCGGAGACCTCTCCGGTCGCTGACCCGGCACCGCCCGCGGAGAACGTCGCCGAGCCGCGCACCGCCGCCCGGACCCGCGGGATGCTCAGCGCGTATCCCGCGATGACCCGGTCGATCGGCTCGGACCTGTTCTGGTTCGGCCGCTATCTCGAGCGGGTGGATTCCACCGCCCGCCTGCTGCGGACGGTCCTGGACACCGTCAACGACCTGGATGCGGAGCACAGCCCCGCCGCCCGCACCGCCCAGGCCGTGCTGCTCGAGGCGGTCACCGAGGCCACCACCACGTACCCGGGCTTCCTGGATGTGGAACTGCAGGACCGTGAAGAGGTGCGCACCGAGCTCGAGAGCCTGCTCACCGACCTGGCGCGGCCCGGCTCCCTCGCCCAGTCCTACACCGCGCTCGCCCACACCACCCGCACGCTCAGGGATCTGATCTCGGATGACGTCTGGCCGGTGATCGCCCGCATGCGCCAGGAGGTCCGGGCGCTGGGCGGCCCGGACCGTCCGCCGCTCGAGCAGGGGCTGACGGACATCGTGGACGGCTGCCTGACGCTCTCCGGCGCGGTCGCCGATTCGATGCCGCGGAACCTGGGCTGGGATCTCACCGAGGTGGGGCGCAAGATCGAACGCGCCATGAGCCTGCTGGCGCTGCTGCGGGCCACTCTGGGTCGGCGCCGTGTACGCGCCGCTGAGGTGCGGGTCGCCGGTGCCGTCGCGCTGATCACCGAGTCCGGCGCCTCCTACCGGCGCTCCTACCACGCCGCCGTGCAGCCGGAACTGCTGCTGGAGCTGCTGCTGAACGACCCGACGCTGCCCCGTTCGATCGCCTTCCAGCTCGAGCGGCTGGGGATGGCGCTGGACAGGCTGCCGGAGGTCACCCCGTCTCCCGAGCTGCGGGCCCCGCTGATCGCGCTGCGCTCCCGGATCGGTTCCTGGGAGGCGCGCGAGCTGCTGCGCCCGGTCGCTGACGCCGACGACTCCGCGAGCGCCCCGACCGCGCTGCTGGAGGAGGTCGATGCTGCGATCGACCTGCTGCGGGAGCTCGCGACCGCCCTGGAGAACCGCTTCTTCCGTCCTTCTGAATCCACCTCACGATGGGGTATCGACGATGTCTGAGCATGACCAGGATGCGAAGCGCCTGCGACCGCTGATCCCGTTGCGGGACGACGAGGCGGGCGCTGCCGAGCCCGTCCACTACCGCGTCCACCACCTGACGTCCTATCGGTACGCCAAACCTGTCTCGCGCAACTACGGCCGCGCCCATATCGAGCCGCGCGCCACACCGCATCAGAGGGTGCTCTCGCACGAGGTGGTCGTGGACCCGGCCCCGGCCCGCCTCACCGCACACACCGACTTCTACGGGAACTCCTCGACCTATCTGCTGGTGGACACCCCTCATGCGCAGCTCGACGTCCACTCTCACGCCCGCGTCACCGTCGCGGAGCGCCGCTATCCGATCGAGCCGATGTCGCGCCCCTGGGAGCAGTGCACCCCGGAGCACTGGGGCTCGCTGCTGCCGGATTCCGGCCTCGACTTCGTCCACCCCTCCCCGCGCATCCCCGCAGGCACCGCGGCGCAGGAGATCTCCGCCGAGGTGTTCACCCCCGGCCGCGCGATCGGTGAGTGCCTGTCCGATCTCACGGCGCTGATCCACACCGACTTCACCTACGACTCCGCCGCCACGACCGTCTCCTCGACCCTCGAGGAGGTGCTCGCCGCCCGGCACGGCGTCTGCCAGGACTTCTCTCACGTCGGGCTCGCCGCGGTGCGCGCTGCAGGGCTCGCGGCCCGTTATGTCTCCGGGTATCTGCGGACCGCGCCGTCGGCCGGCGGGGTGCTGGGCACCGAGCCGGTCGGGGAGATGGTCGGCTCCGCCGCCTCCCATGCCTGGCTCAGCGTGCTGGTCCCCGGAACCGGCTGGGTGGACATCGACCCCACCAACCGCGCCTTCGTGGACCAGCGCTTCGTGACCACCGCCTGGGGCCGGGACTACGCGGATGTGCCGCCGCTGAAGGGCATCGTGGTGGGACCGCCCGGCGCCAGCAGCACTCTCGCCGTCGCCGTCGGAGTGGTGCCCGAGGCACCGGGCGCCGGCAGCCCGGAGTGAGTCGCCGGAGTGAGCCTGGCCACCTCTCGCCGCACGACGAGCAGGTCCCGGGATGGCGACTGCCGAAGGAGCGCGCTCGACTGTCCGGTCAGGCGTAGCCTGACCGCCGGTAACCGGACGGTGCACGTCATGCAGGGCCCGGTCGCCGTCCCCTGCCACCTCCTGGAGACCTTCCCATGAACGTGCCCGCGCCCGCGGACCCCACTCCTGCCGCCACGCCCAGCGCGCCGAGCCCCGTGATCCCCACGCCGAAGGCACTGACGACCGCGCTCGAGGATGCGATGTACGCGAAGGCCACCGCACCGTGGAGCCGGATGTTCCTGCAGACCCTCACCGGGGGCGCCTTCATCGCCCTGGGATTCGTCTTCATGGTCACCACCCAGCAGGGGATGGGCGACTGGCCGGTCGGCATCGCCAAGCTCATCGGCGGCACCGTCTTCTCCGTCGGCCTCGGGCTCGTGGTGATCAGCGGCTCCGACCTGTTCACCGGCACCACCCTGACGTTCATGCCTAGGCTGTCCGGACGGATCTCCACCGGTCGGATGCTGGGCCACTGGGGGATGTCCGCAGGCGGCAACCTGCTCGGCGCCCTCCTCATCGCACTGCTGATGCTCGGCGCCGGGACCCATGCGACCAACGGGTCCGCCTGGGGGCTGATCGTCCTGGACACCACCCGGTCCAAGCTCGATCACGACTGGCACCAGGCCTTCTTCCTGGGGGTCCTCGCGAACCTCGCCGTCTGCCTGGCCGTCTGGGTCGCCACCGCCGGCAAGACCGTCACGGACAAGGTCCTCGGCGTGGCCGGGCCCATCGCCCTGTTCGTGGCCACCGGCTTCGAACATTCCGTGGCCAACATGTTCATGCTCCCGATGGGACTGCTGATCAAGACCTTCGCTGGCGACTCCTTCTGGCAGGGCGAGGCGATCCAGGCAGTCGGGACGTCCCTCGAGGACTACTCCTCGATCACGGTCGGCGCCGCGATCTGGGACAACATGATCCCGGTGGTCCTGGGCAACATCGTGGGCGGGGCGGTGCTGGTCGGCGCCTACTTCTGGGCGACCTACCGCCGAGGAGATGCTGACCTGGCCAGGAGCTGACCCGCGACGTCAGGCCGCTCACAGTGGCCCGGGTCCGGGCGAATTTCGCGTATAGAGTGGTGCGGAAATCTGCGCAGAGCGGAGTCGGCGGATGACGTCGCGACCGCTCCGGACCGCATCCGACCCGGCGCCACCGCGCCATGAGACCGAGGTGAGATGTCCTCCTCCCAGCAGCCCTTCCGTCTGGCCGTGATCGGCTCCGGCCCCGCCGGCGTCTATGCCGCTGAGACCCTGCTGCGCTCTGCGCCGGTGAAGAACGGTGAGCTCCAGGTCACGATCGACCTGTTCGATCGCCTCCCCGCTCCCTTCGGGCTGATCCGCTACGGCGTCGCCCCGGATCACCCGCGCATCAAGGGGATCATCACCGCGCTGCATCGGATCCTGGGTCGCGGTGACATCCGTTTCCTCGGCGACGTCGAGTTCGGCACCGATCTGACCATCGAGGACCTGCGGACCCATTACGACGCGGCCATCTTCGCCACCGGCGCGCTCAAGGACGCCGAGCTCTCGGTGCCCGGCGTCGAACTCGCAGGCTCCCACGGCGCCGCAGACTTCGTGGCCTGGTACGACGGCAACCCGGACTATCCCCGCACCTGGGAGCTGGACGCCGAGTCCGTCGCCGTGGTCGGCAACGGGAACGTCGCCCTGGACGTCGCCCGCGTGCTCTCCAAGACCGCGGATGAGCTGCTGCGCACCGAGATCCCCGCCAACGTGTACGAGGGCCTGCAGGCTGCGAAGACCACCGACGTGCACGTCTTCGGCCGTCGGGGACCTGCGCAGACCAAGTTCTCCCCCCTCGAGGCGCGCGAGCTGTCCCACCCGCGGGGTCTCCAGGTCGTCATGGATCCGCGCGACATCGAGCAGATCACCGAGGCCCAGTGGGAGACCATCAAGGCCGACAAGCGCACGGACCAGGTGGTCCAGACCTTCGTGGGCTGGCTCGAGGAGCAGCAGCGCCGCGAGGCCGCCGGTGAGGAGCCGACGGACCGCGAGGGCCGCCCGGTCCAGCGCCGCCTCCACATGCACTTCTGGCACCGCCCCGTCGAGATCCTCGGCGAGGGTGGCGACGGAGGACGAGTCACCGGCATGCGCTTCGAGCGCACCCAGCTGGATGAAGAGGGCAACCTCGAGGGCACCGGCGAGTTCGTGGACTACGAGCTCGGCGCGATCTACCGGGCCGTCGGGTACCACGGCTCCGAGCTGCCCGGCATCCCCTACGACGCGAAGCGCGGCGTGATCAGCAATACCGCCGGCCGTGTCACCGCTGCCGAGGGCGATGTGCTGCCCGGCCTCTACGCCAACGGCTGGATCAAGCGCGGCCCGGTGGGCCTGATCGGCGCGACCAAGTCCGACGCCATCGAGACCATCGCCAGCCTGCTCGAGGACATCGAGTCCGGTGTTCTGCACTCCGCGCCCGAGCGTGACGGCGACGCTGTCCTGCGCCTGCTCGAGGACCGTGGCGTGCCGTACACGACTTGGGACGGCTGGATGGCGCTGGACGAGCACGAGAAGGCGCTCGGCGCCGCCGCGGTCGACGCCGACGGAGAGCCCCGCGCCCGGATCAAGGTCGTCGAGCGCGAGGAGATGGTGCGCGTCTCCCGCGACGCGGTGAACCAGCCCTCGCACGCCTGACCAGCACCACAGCACCACCGGCCACCACGAGGAGCCGGGACCGTCGCCTCGACCCGGCATCGGTCCCGGCTCCTCGTCTCCCACCTCACATGCGCGGGACAGCACCCCTGACGACCCCTATTCTGTAGTGAGCATTCCACTACTGAGAGGTCCCCCATGCGCACCGTGTCCTACGACCGCTTCGGCGAGCCCGCCGACGTCCTGCAGACCCGCGAGGTCGACGCCCCCTCCCCCGCCGCAGGCGAGGTTCTGCTGCGGCTGGTCCTCAGCCCCATCCACCACCACGACCTGTGGACGATCCGCGGCACCTACGGCGTGCGCCCTGAGCTTCCCGCGCAACCCGGCAGCGAGGCCGTCGCGGTCGTCGAGCAGCTCGGCGAGGGCGTGGACACCGTCGCCCCCGGGGACCGGGTGGCGGTCACCGGCGTCCCGTGCACCTGGGCGGAGCTGTTCACCGCGCCCGCCGGGGCCCTGATCCCGCTGCCGGCGGAGCTTCCCGACGAGGCCGCCGCCCAGCTGGTCGCCATGCCGTTCAGCGCCCTGTCCCTGCTCGAGCACCTGGACCTTGCCCCCGGCGAGGTGCTCGTGCAGAACGCCGCGACCGGGGCCGTCGGCCGTCTGGTCGCCCAGTTCGCACGGGGCCGCGACCAGCGGGTGATCAGCCTGGTGCGCCGCAGCAGCGGCATCGAGGAGCTGGCCGCACAGGGCATCGGCGACGTGGTCGCCACCGACCAGGAGGACTGGGAGCAGCAGGCCCGCGCCCTGATCGGCGACGCGCACGTCGCCGCGGGACTGGATTCCGTGGGCGGCGAGGCCGCGGGGCAGGTGGCCTCCCTGCTCGGCGAGGGCGGGCGCCTGGTCGTCTTCGGCGCGATGGGCGGCACCACGATGGCGCTGCCCTCCGGCCCGATCATCTTCCGCGACCTGAAGGTCGAGGGATTCTGGGGCGCGAAGGTCTCCGCGCGAATGAGCCCCGAGATGCGGCGCGGGCTGATCACCGAGATCATCACCCGGCTGCTCACCGGCGAAGTCACGCTGCCCACGGCCGGCACCTTCGCTCTGGACGAGGTGGTCGGCGCCGTGTCGGCGACGCTCACCGATGGCCGACAGGGCAAGGTGCTGCTGCGCCCCTGATCAAGCCATTGCCGGAGCACATCGTCCCGGCCGCACGCAGGAGGCAGGACCCCGACGGGATCGATCCCGTCGGGGCCCTCCGTCACGCATAGGCCGGCACCGAGCCTCCGGCAGGCGACGTTCAGTCGTCGCTGACGGTGACCGTGACCGGGATGTTCCCGCGGGTGGCGTTCGAGTACGGGCACACCTGATGGGCGGCCTCGGCGAGGGCCTGGGCGGCGTCGTGGTCCAGCTCCGGAATGACCACCTCGAGCTCGACGGCGAGCGAGAAGCCCCCATCCCCCTCGGAGCCGATGGTCACGCGGGCGCCGACGCTCGAGCCGTCGATCGCGATCTTCTGCCGGCGCGCGACGGACTGCAGCGCGGAGTGGAAGCAGGCGGAAAAGCCGGCGGCGAAGAGCTGCTCGGGGTTCGCGCCGTTCCCGCTGCCGCCCATCTCGGCGGGGATTGCCAGATCCAGGGCGAGATCGGCGCCGACGACGTCGACGTGTCCGTCGCGGCCGCCGCCGGTGGCGAGAGCTTCGGTGGTGTAGAGCGGCTTCATGGAGTGTCCTTGTTCTCGAGATGGGAGAGGGCGACGTCGAGGGCGGCGAGCGCCGCCCCGTGATCCACCCGGGCCATGGCCAGCGCGCTGATCAGCAGCGAGACGCAGGTCTCCACCAGGCGCTCGCGGTCCGCGGGCGTGCGGTGGGGGCGCTGGGCCGCGGCGCCGCGCGAGAACGCGGCGTGCAGCTCGGCGCGATAGGCGCGCACCACCTCGGCGATGGTCCCGTCGCGGGCGATACCGGAGCAGGCGGTGTTCACCAGCAGGCAGCCGTCGGCGGGGGTGCGGCCGGTCGGGTCCGCGAAACGTTCGCGGGCCGCACGGAAGTAGGCGACGAGAGCATCGGGAGCGATCGCCGGCGCGCGCAGCGGAGCGAGGCCGGGGCGCACCACCTGGTCGAGATAGTCCTCCAGAGCGGCGTCGAAGAGGCCGCGCTTGGAACCGAAGGCGTGGTAGATGCTGCTCGCGCTCAGGCCGGTGGCCTGCTGGAGGGTCGCCATGGAGGCGGGTTCGTAGCCCTCGCGCCAGAACACGTCGCGCGCGGCGCGCACCGCCTCGTCCCGATCGAAAGCTGCCGGTCGCCCCATGATCCCTCCCGAAGTGCTCGCGCCCGTCCGTGCATCCTGTCGCCGATCGCACCGGGAACCGGGGCGACGGGCGACGTGGCACCCACTATAGTGGAGCAATCACTTCACAATGCCCTCGGAGGTTCCTTTGATCATCCTCGGTTCCGTGCTCGCCCTGGCCGCCGCCGCCCTGCACGTCGCGATCTTCGCCCTCGAGTCCCTGCTGTGGGGCACTCCGCGAGCCGCCGCCGTTTTCGGCGAGCAGAGCCCGCAGGAGGTCGCCGCGACGAGGCTGATGGCCCTGAACCAGGGCTTCTACAACCTCTTCCTCGCGGTGCTCGCCGCGCTGGGGGCCGTGCTGCTGCTCGCGGGCACGACGGCGGTCGGGGCGGCGCTGGCCCTCGCGGGCACCGGCAGCATGCTCGCCGCGGCGCTGGTGCTGCTGCTCGCCTCCCCCGCCCATCGCGGGGCGGCGCTCAAGCAGGGCGCCCTCCCGCTGCTCGCGGTCCTCGCCCTGACGGCGGGCCTGGCCCTCTGAACCCCAACCCCGGATCCCCCACCTCCTGACCCCAGGACGCGGCGCAGGCTCGATCGCCCGGTCACACAGGCGAGCGCAGGCTCGAGCGCCCGGTCACGCAGGCGAGCGCAGGATTGAGCGGGGCGAGCGGGCGGTGATCCAGCGCCGAACCGTTCAGCGCCGGATCCCGGCCAGGAAGTCCCCGATCCGGTCGATGGCGTCCGCCAGCACCTCGACGGACGGCAGGGTGACCAGTCGGAAGTGGTCATGCGTGGGGTAGTTGAACCCGGTGCCCTGGGTGACCAGCAGCTTGCGGGCGCGGAGCAGGTCGTAGGCGAACTGCTCGTCGTTGTCGATGCGGTACATCTCCAGATCGAGCTTCGGGAACATGTACAGCGCGCCCTGCGCCTTCTGCACCGAGACGCCGGGAATCGCGCTCAGGCCCCCGTAGGCGACATCGCGCTGCTCGCGCAGCCGTCCGCCGGGCAGGATCAGCTGCTGGATCGACTGCTGACCGCCCAGCGCCGTGGCCACGATGTGCTGCGCAGGAACATTGGGGCACAGGCGCATATTGGAGAGCACGTCCAGGCCCTCGATGAAGCTCGCCGCGTGGTCCTTCGGGCCGTACAGCGCCATCCAACCGGCCCGGAACCCCGCCACCCGATAGGCCTTGGAGAGGCCGTTGAAGGTGATCGAGAGCAGATCCGGGGCGAGCGATGCGATCGGGGTGTGGACGACGTCGTCATAGAGGATCTTGTCGTAGATCTCGTCCGCGAGGATCATCAGCCCGTGCTTGCGGGCGACCTCGAGGATGTCTCGCAGCACATGCTCGGGGTACACCGCGCCGGTGGGGTTGTTGGGGTTGATCACCACGATCGCCTTGGTGCGCTCGGTGACCTTGTCGGCGATGTCGGTGACATCCGGCCACCAGTGCTCGTCCTCGTCGCATCGGTAGTGCACGGCGCGGCCGCCGGCGAGCGAGACCGAGGCGGTCCACAGCGGATAGTCGGGCTGCGGGACCAGCACCTCGTCGCCGTCGTCGACCAGGGCCTGGCACACCATCTGGATCAGCTCGGAGACGCCGTTGCCGAGGTAGACGTCCTCGAGCCCGATGCCGGGCATGTTCCGGGTCTGGTAATACTGCGCGACCGCTCGACGAGCAGAGGGGATGCCCTTGGAGTCGGAGTAGCCCTGTGCGGTGGGCAGGTTCTTGATCATGTCGACGAGGATCTCGTCGGGCGTCTCGAAGCCGAACGGCGCGGGGTTTCCGATGTTCAGCTTGAGGATCTGGTGGCCCTCGGCCTCCATGCGAGCTGCCTCTGCGGGGACCGGTCCTCGGATCTCGTAGCACACGTCGCGCAGTTTCGAGGACTGGGTGAAGATCATTCTGGGGCTCCTGGCCTTCTCGGGTGTGCGACAGCGTAGCGCTCACGATGACAGGAAGTCGGGCGCGGGCACTTGACGAGACGGCTTTAATTTCATAGTTTCAGTAAGGCGGTGTCGCAGAGGACGTCGCACCGTCGCCACGACCGCCCCTGGAGGCCGCAGTTGTCCGCTCATGAGATCCCCGCCGATCACCCGGTGCTCGCTCCCCGCCCCGGTGCGACCCACCGCCTCCACCTCACCGCCTCCGGTGTCTCGGTGGTCCTGGATGTCACCGATGGGCGGGCGCCGACGATCGCCCACTGGGGCGCGGCGCTCGGTGAGCTCGGTGAGGCAGGGCTCGATGCGGTGTGCGAGAGCGCCGTCGACGTCGTCCCCCAGAATGCGGTCGACGTCCCGGTGCGGATCGGGATCATCCCCCAGCAGAGCGACGGCTGGATCGGCCGGCCCGGCCTCAGCGGCTCCCGTCCGGACGGCTCCGGCTGGAACCCCCGGCTCATCACCGAGAGCGTCACCCTCGACGGCACCCCGATAACAGCCGCACACATCGAGAGCGGCGCCGCCACGGTGCGCTTCGTCCTGACCGACGCCCTGTTCGGTCTCGCACTCCGCCTCGAGGTCGAGCTGCTCCCCTCCGGGCTGCTGCGGATGCGCACCACTCTCACCAACACCGCGAAGACCCCGTACTCCCTGGCGGAGCTGACGCTCACCGTCCCGGTCCCGGCAGATGCCGAGGAGCTGCTCGACTTCGCCGGTCGCTGGGCCAAGGAGCGCACCCCGCAGCGCTCCGCGTTCACCGTCGGCACCCACCTGCGCGAGAACCGCCGCGGACGTACGGGACCCGACTCCGCATACGTCCTGCACGCCGGCCGCCCCGGCCTCGGCTTCCGCCACGGCGAGGCGTGGGCCGTGCACACCGCCTTCTCCGGCAACCACCGCCACCTCGCCGAGCAGATCAACACCGGCCGACGGATCCTGGGCGGCGGCGAGCTGCTGCTCCCGGGCGAGCTCCACCTCGCCCCCGGGGAGGAGTACGCGGGCCCCTGGCTCTATGCCTCCTACGGCGAGGGGCTCGATGCCGTCGCCTCCCGCTTCCACCGCCATCTGCGTTCCCGGCCCCAGCACGTGGACACTCGCCGGCCCGTCACCCTGAACGTCTGGGAGGCGGTCTATTTCGATCACGATCTGGATCGGCTCAAAGACCTCGCCGAGCGTGCAGCGGCGCTCGGCGTGGAGCGCTTCGTGCTGGATGACGGCTGGTTCGGCTCCCGTCGCGATGACACCTCCGGGCTCGGCGACTGGGTGGTCTCCGACGACGTCTGGCCCGACGGGCTCGGCCCGCTGATCGACCACGTGCGCGGACTGGGCATGGAGTTCGGCCTCTGGTTCGAGCCGGAGATGGTCAACGAGGACTCCGACGTCGCCCGCGCCCATCCCGAGTGGATCATGGCCTCCTCCCCCGAGCGGATGCCCCTGGAATCACGGCACCAGCAGGTGCTGAACCTGTCTGTCCCCGCCGCCTTCGCCCACGTCCGGGACCAGATGATGGCGATCCTGGACCGGTACGAGATCGGCTACCTCAAGTGGGACCACAATCGTGACCTGCTGGAGGCTGCGACCTCGCAGACCGGCCGGGCCGCGGTGCATGAGCAGACCCTCGCCGCCTACGCCCTGATGGATGCGCTGAAGGCGGCCCATCCGGGCCTGGAGATCGAATCCTGCTCCTCGGGCGGGGCCCGCGTGGACCTCGAGGTGCTCGAGCACACCGACCGGGTGTGGGTCTCGGACTGCATCGACCCGCTGGACCGCCAGCAGATGAACCGCTGGACCTCGCAGCTGATCCCGCTCGAGCTGATGGGCAGCCACATCGCCTCCGGCCGCTCCCACACCACCGGCCGCCTCCACACCCTCGCCTTCCGCGGCCTGTCGGCCCTGTTCGGACATCTCGGCATCGAGTGGGACCTGGCCCGGGCCACAGCCGCGGAGCTGGAGGAGCTGCGGGAGTGGATCGCGCTGTACAAGGAGCGCCGCGAGCTGCTGTTCACCGGTGACCTGGTGCGCGTGGACCGCGGCAGCAGCCCGCTGTGGATGTACGGGGTGGTGGCCCCGGACCAAGCGGAGGCGCTGTTCGCCCTCGCCGCCGTCGGGCGGTCCTCCGAGTCCCAGCACGAACGGCTGCGCTTCCCCGGGCTCGACCCCCGCGCCCGCTATCTCCTCCGACCGCTGCTGATCGGCGAGCGCCCCACGGGCCTGGCCCTGCCGCCCTGGTGGCAGCGAGCAGCGGCGGAAGGCGGACTCGCTCTGCCCGGCGCCGTGCTCACCACCTCCGGCCTGGCCGCACCCCTGATCGATCCCGAGCAGGGCGTGCTGTTCTCCCTCACCCGGCTGCCTGACTCGGCCGCCTGACCCGGCTGCCTGACTCGGCCGCCTGAGGCAGCTACCTGACGCGGCCGCCGCCCGATGACCCCTTTACACCGCGGTCCGGCATCTCCGGACCTCGCTATCTCGCCCCCCATAGGAAGAAGAACGCCATGTCCACCGTGACGACGTCGACACGGTCGGCTCCCACCAGACGCCGCAGGAAGGACGACACGAAGCTCGCGCTGATGTTCATCGCGCCAGCGACCGTCGGCCTGCTGGTGTTCCTCGTGTGGCCTCTGCTGACCGGCATCTATTACTCCTTCACGGAGTACACCACCCTCACCTCGCCGGTCTGGGTGGGGCTGGAGAACTATCAGAAGCTGATCGCGGATCCTGTCTTCTGGAACTCGCTCAAGGTGACGGTCTGGTACGTGCTGATCAACATCGGCGTCCAGACGGTCGTCGCCCTGCTGATCGGGGTGCTCATGCAGCGCCTCACGCAGTCCACGATCCTGCGCTCGCTGGTGCTCACCCCCTACCTGGTCTCCAATGTGGTCGCCGCGATCGTGTTCCTGTGGATCCTGGACACCCAGCTGGGCATCTTCAACATCTTCCTGCAGTGGATCGGCTTCGACCCGGTCTCCTTCTGGGCCAACGAGACCTGGGTGATCCCGACGATCGCGCTGGTCAACGTATGGCGCCACATGGGCTACACCGCGCTGCTGCTGTTCGCGGGCCTGCAGTCCATCCCCGTCTACCTCTACGAGGCGGCGCGCACCGAAGGGGCGGGCGAGATCGCCCAGTTCCGACGCATCACCCTGCCGCTGCTGCGCCCGATCCTGGCACTGGTGCTGATCATGACCATCATCGGCTCCTTCCAAGTGTTCGACACCGTGTCCGTGACCACCCAGGGCGGTCCGGCCGACGCCTCGAAGGTGCTGCAGATGTACATCTACGAGAACGCCTTCGCCCAGTACCAGTTCGGCTACGCCTCAGCCCTGTCCGTCGCACTGCTGGTGATCCTCATGGTCATCACCTTCACGCAGTACTGGCTGACCAAGGCCGGACAGTCGGACCTGGACTGACGGGAGAGAGAACATGACCATCACATCGCAGCCCGTCACGGGCAGCCCCGGCACCGCCGGCAGCACGAACTCCACCGACCCCACGGGTCGCTCGATCCATCGGCCGAAGAAGCCCATCCCCTGGGGGAAGATCGCGGCCTGGGCCGTGATGGTGATCTTCCTGCTGATCACCCTGTTCCCCTTCTACTGGATGCTGCGCACCGCGCTGTCCAGCAACAATGCCCTGGCCACGGATCCGGGCAGCCTGCTGCCGGTGGGCCTGAACCTCGGCGGTTTCGAGCGCGTCTTCGGCATGCAGGATGTCGAGACCGCGATCTCCCAGGGAGGCAGCGGCGCGTCGATCAACTTCTGGCGCTATCTGCTGAACTCCGTCATCGTCGCCACGGTGATCACCGTCGTGCAGACCTTCTCCTGCGCGATGGCCGCCTATGCCTTCTCGCGCCTGCGCTGGCGCGGCCGGGAGACGGTGTTCCTGATCTTCCTGGGCTCGCTGATGATCCCGCAGATCTTCACCCTGCTGCCCAACTTCATCCTCATCAAGAACCTGGGCCTGGTGGACACCCTGGCAGGGATCATGCTGCCGACGCTGTTCATCTCGAGCTTCGCGATCTTCTTCCTGCGGCAGTTCTTCAACAACATCTCGAGGGAGGTCGAGGAGGCCGCCCTGATCGACGGGGCGAGCAAGTCGCGGGTGTTCTTCACCCTCATCCTGCCGATGTCCAGCGCACCGCTGGCCACTCTGGCCCTGCTCACCTACATGGGCGCGTGGAACGAGTACTTCTGGTCGCTGATGGTGTCCTACACCGATCAGTCCCGCGTGCTCACCGTCGCGCTCGGCGTCTTCCGAGCCCAGTCGCCCGGCACCGGCCCCGACTGGTCGGGCCTGATGGCTGCGACGCTGGTCGCCGCCGCTCCCATGCTGATCCTCTTCGCGCTGTTCGCGAAGAAGATCGTCAACTCCATCGGCTTCAGCGGGATCAAGTGAGGTCACCCATGCATACCCACAAGCGCACACTCCCCTCCCCCACGGCTCTGTCCCGGCGCCGCCTGCTCCAGGGCTCTGCCGCCCTCGCGGCGGGCGCCGTCAGCGCCGGTGCCCTCTCCGCCTGCGGTGCGGCCTCTGCCCCGGCAGGTGCCACCGAGATCGACTACTGGCTGTGGGACGCGAACCAGCTGCCCGCGTACTCCGCAGCGATCAATCGCTTCATGGAGCTGAACCCCGACATCTTCGTGCGCGTCACGCAGCTGGGATGGGGTGACTACTGGACGAAGCTGACGGCCAGCTTCGTCGCAGAGGCGGGCCCCGATGCCTTCACCGATCACCTCGCACGCTTCCCCGAGTTCGTGAGCCTCGGGGTGATCGCGCCGCTGGACGGGCTCGCCGCCCTCGAGGACGTCACCGCAGACCATTTCCAGGATGGTCTGCAGGAGCTGTGGAGCGATCAGGAGGGCACCCGCTACGGGATCCCCAAGGACTACGACACGATCGCGATCATGTATGACAAGAACCTGCTCGCCGAGGAGGGGTTCACCCCCGAGGACCTCGAGACGCTGGACTGGAACCCCGAGGACGGCGGCAGCTTCGAAGAGTTGATCGCCCGGCTCTCGCTGGATGCGAACGGTGTGCGCGGCGATGAGGAGGGCTTCGACCCGAAGAACGTGGTGCGCTACGGCATGGCCGCGGACGCCGGGACCGACTACACGGGTCAGACCAGCTGGTCGCCGTTCGCGCTCTCGACAGGTTGGACGTTCACCGATGCGAACACTTGGGGAACGCGCTTCAACTACGACGACGAGCGCTTCGCCGCCACCATGGACTGGTACTTCGGCCTGGTCGACAAGGGGTTCTTCCCACCCTTCGGCATGTTCGGCGACTCCAGCCCCGGCCAGACCCAGCTGCAGTCCGGGAAGGCGGGGATCGCACTCGCGGGCTCCTGGATGATCTCCACCTTCGCGAACATGGAGGGCATGGAGCTGGGGATCGCTCCGCTGCCGACGGGTCCGGTCGGCACCCCGATGTCGATGTTCAACGGCCTCGGGGACTCGATCTCCTCGCAGTCGGAGAAGAAGGAGGAGGCGGCGCGCCTGATCGCGTTCCTCGCCTCCGACGAGGCGCAGCGGATCATCGGCGAGCGCGCACCGTTCTTCCCGGCGACGGATGCCGGCACCGAAGCTGCGATCGAGAGCTACGCCGCCAAGGGGCTCGACGTCACCCCGTTCACCGATCGCGTGGCCAACGGTGAGACCGGTCTGTACCCGCTGGTGGAGAACTCGGCCTCGATCATGCCGCTCATGCAGACGGCCTTCGACCAGTGCTGGATGAGGAAGATCGACGGCGCGGACTTCGCCTCGTTCAACGAACGGGTCAATGCCCTGTTCGAGTGACGCCCTGCTCGAGTGGCGCCCTGCTCGAGTGGCGTCCTGTGTGAATGACAGAGCAGCCGGCGGAGCATCGTCGGGGTCGTGCCTCAGGGCTCGACCCCGACGAACTCCTGCACGGCGATGACGGCGACCCCGCGAGCCCATTCGTCGAAGTCGCCGCTGAGGGTGCGGATCGCCAGTTCCTGCTGTGAGCTGGCGAGACCCCGCCGCAGAATCTCCTCGAAGGTGGGTGCGGCGGCCCGCAGCAGGTCCACGTTCTCCCCGCCGAGCACGATCGCTTCGGGATCCACCACCGCGACCAGGCCGACGGCCGTGACCGCGAGCGCGTGCGCCATCTCCGTCGCGACCGAGAGCGCGCCGTCGTGCCCCGTCGCGAGCAGTCCGCGCAGGTCCTCGATGTCCCCTCCCGCGGGAAGCACGCCCTGGTCGTGGGCGCGACGGACCACGGCCTGCGTGCTGGCGACCTCGCGGATCGCGATCATGTCGCCGCCTGGGCCGACGCCGACGGGAACCAGGCCGGTCAGCCCCGCCATGTGGTGGCGTCCGCGCACGATCCGGCCATCGACCACCGTCGCGATCCCCACCCCGGCGCCGACGGTGAGCACGGCGAAGGAATCGTAGGAACGCCCCATCCCGAACCAGTGCAGGCCGTTGACCATGGCGATCAGGTCGTTCTCGACGACCACGGGAAGCTGGATCTGGGCCTCTAGGGCAGCGGCGAGCTCGACGGGCTCGCGCCAGCCCAGCAGATGCGCGGAGACCACGGTGCGGCGCTCGGTGACCAGTCCTCCGAGACCCACTCCGATCCCGACCACATGGGGATGCGCCGCGATCATCGCCTCGACGGCGATCAGGATCGTCTCCTGGATCGTCGCGGGCGCGGTGTCCTCCAGGGAGAGCGTCAGCTCCTCGAGGACGTTGGCGCGCACCGTGGTGACCACGGCGTGGACCTCGTCGGCCGTGACCTTGACCCCGATGAATCGGGGTCCGCGGTTCTCCTCGACGTCGAGCGGCTCATGGGGACGTCCCTTGGCCTGCTGCACGATGCCGAGCGGATGCAGGAGGTCGCGCTCGAGCAGATCTCGGCTCACGCGGGTGACGGTGGGGGCCGAGAGGCCGAGCCTCTGGGACAGCTCGCTGCGCGAGCGGGGGCCGAACCGCAGCAGGTCCCGGTAGACCGTGCGCGTGCTCTCACCGCCGAGATCCGCCATGGTGGCGGAACTGGTGCCTGTGTGTCCGTCCCCCTGCATGCTGAGAGCCTATCGGGGCGGGCCGATCGTCCCGCGCATCACTGGGGTGCCGGGCAGGGTCACCGTGCGTGCCGGGCCGCCGGCGATGGCCTCTCCCAGCACCTCGACGGAGGCGCGGCCGAGCTCGGTGAACGGAGCGGCGACGGTGGTCAGCCCCGGGGTCATGGTGCGGGCGAGCAGCACGTCGTCACAGCCGACGATGCTGCGGTCGGCGGGGACCCGCTCCCCCCGCTCGCTGAGGCCCGCGATCACTCCGGCGGCCATCAGGTCGTCGAAGGCGAAGACGGCGGTGGCGTCGACATCGATGATCTGCTGCGCCGCGGCGCGGCCGTCCTCGAACTGCGCCTCGAAGGGGCCCAGCTCCACGAGCTCAACCCCGGAGCTCTCGGCCCAGGACCGCACGGCCCGGGCACGGCTGGTCGCAGCCCAGGACGCACTGGGCCCGCGCAGCAGCGCGAAGCGGGAATGGCCGTGCTCGCGGAGATGCTGGGCCAGGCCCTGCAGTGCTTCGGTGTTGTCGCACACCACCGCCGGCAGCGAGCGCACCGCACGGTTGACGATCACGGCGGGGACACCCCGGAGCACGTCATGCAGCTGCTTCGAGGGAAGACGGGCGGAAGCGATGATCAGCCCGTCGACCTGCGGACGGATCCGGGCGACGAGATCCTGCTCCGCGCTCGCGCTGAGCTCGGAGTCGATCAGCAGCAGCTCTGCGTCCTGCTCGCGCGCGGCATCCTGGACCGCGCGGATCAGCGGCGGGAAGAAGGGGTTCTCGACGTCGGGCACCAACATGCCGATCACGCCGGTGCGGCCGGTCGCCAGCCCTCGTGCGGCGCGGTTGGGGGTGTACCCGAGCTCGCGCGCTGTCTCGAGGATCTGCTCGCGCACGGACTGCTTGACCATCTCCGGGCGGGAGAAGGCACGCGAGACCGTCGAGGGCGAGACCCCCAGACTCTCCGCGATCGAGTAGATCGTGGCTCTGCGCATCGCCCACCTCCTGAATACCG
Organism: Brachybacterium sp.; assembly: GCF_052095815.1. NCBI lineage: Bacteria > Bacillati > Actinomycetota > Actinomycetes > Micrococcales > Dermabacteraceae > Brachybacterium > Brachybacterium sp. Next base: position 23,341 of record NZ_JBQDLF010000008.1, read on the forward strand.
GTCACCGCGCAGCGACGGGATCGGTTCCGGCGATGCCGCGGCCCCCGGACACGGTGTCTCTGTTCTCACCCTGCGTGGTCTGGAACCTCATTGTGCCGCACCGGATCCGGTGCGGCGGCCCTGGCCCACCAACGGCCGGTGTCGAGCGGTGAGGGGGTCAGAAGCCCAGCGGCGCTCCCCCGGCCTCCGCGCTCCGCTGCGCCTTGAGTGCGACCTCGGTGGCCTGCAGGCTCGCTGCGGTGGTGACCTCGGGCTCGCGGCCGGCCAGGAGCGCGTCGAAGAAGTACTGGGCTGGGCGGGGCGCCGGCCCCAATGGCTCCTCCCAGGTGGGACGGTCGTGGGTGGTGACCGTGAGGCGGTGGTACGCCCAGTCCAGCTCAGCGGTCCCCTTCCCTCCGGTGATCCTCATCCGGTAGTGGCCGTGGACCTCTGCCGCTTCAGGCGCCAGCCAGTTCGCCTCGATGGTGGCGGGGACTTCCCCGACGCGTATCAAGAGGCTGACGTGGTCGTCGAAGCCGGGATGGTCCTGCGGCCGGGCATTGCCGACGAAGGCGCTCACGCTGCCGTGGAGCGCCGCCAGGCCGGACTGCCCGGCGACCAGGTCCAGGACCAGATCGATGTCGTGGATGGGAAGGTCCCCGGCGATCCCGCCGTAGGTGGCCGGGTCCATGAACCAGGCCGGACGAGCGGACTGGCCGAGCTTGTGCGGGCCGGTGCTCGCGATCATCGCGATCCTGCCCAGCACCCCGTCGGCGAGCAGTCGACGCAGCGCGAGGGTGGCGGGATAGAAGCGCTTCTCGAACACTATCGAGACGTGCCGCTGAGCCCGATCTGCCACGGTCCTGATCTTGTCGAGCTGGTCGAGGGTCGTGCACAGCGGCTTGTCGGCCAGCACATGCGCGCCGGCGTTCAGCGCGGCGATGCTCGCCCGTGCGCGTTCGCTGTAGATCCCGGCCACCAGGGCGACGTCGACGTCGTGGGCGGCGAGCAGCTCCTGCGCGGTGTCGTAGAGGGGAACCTCGACCCCGCCGAGGAAGCGTTCACGCAGGGCGGCATCGGGCTCCGACGCGGCCACCAGCTCGAGCTCCTCGCGGTGCTCGACCTCCGCCAGGGCGTAGTCGACGTGCTGGTGGGCGGCGCCCAGGATGGCGACCTTCATCGCTGCTGCTCCGTCATCGCACTTCCTCCATCATCGCAGTTTTTCGCCATCACACAGATCTCCGTCATCGCAGTTCTTCCATGGTGACCGTGCGGCCTTCAGCCGCCGCGGTGGTGAGGGCATCGAGCAGGCGCACGGTCTCGGCGCCGTCCCCGCCGGAGATCGAGGAGTCGCGTCCCTCCCGCAGCGCCGCGAGGATGTCGGTCCATTGCTGGATGTGCCCGGCGATGCCGATCGCGCCGGGATCCGAGGCGCCGACGCCGATCCCCTCCCCCTCGGCCCGGATCGTCGGGGTCGGGATGCCCTCGACGTCCCAGCGCCGCAGCTCGCCCTGGCCGATCTCGACGACTCCGTGTTCGCAGTGGAGGGTGAGGGTGGCCGGGGTCCCGGGTGGGGTCGCGGTCGAGGTGCTGATCAGTCCCAGGGCGCCGCTGGTGAAGCGCACGGTGGCGACGGTGGTGTCCTCGGCGCCGGGCGCTTGGGCGAGGGTCGCGGATTGCGCGGTGACGGAGTCGATGGGACCCGCGAGCCAGCGCAGGAGGTCGACGTTGTGGGCACCCTGGTTCATGAGGGAGCCACCGCCACCCGCAGCATCGCCGCGCCATGCGGCGGCGGCATAGTAGTCCTCGTCCCGCCACCAGTGGACGTGGGTGGTGGCGAGCCGCACCTTCCCCAGCCGACCGTCCTCGAGCGCGGCCCGCACGGCCTGCACCTCAGGCTCGAGGCGACGCTGGGAGATGACATGGACGCTCAAGCCGGTGCCCTCGGCGAGGGTGACGATCTGATCCGCCTCGGCCGCCGTGAGTGCGAGCGGCTTCTCGACCACGACGTGCTTGCCGCCGTTCAGGGCTGCGAGGACGTTCTCGGCATGGGCGCCGCTGGGGGTGCAGACCGCGATCGCGTCGAGGTCCTCCCGGCGCAGGAGTTCTTCGGGGCTCTGCTTCACCGCCTCCGGCCAGCCGGCGTCCGCCGCCTTCTCGGCGCTGCCTCCGCTGAAGGCCACGAGGGTCACTCGGTCCCGGAGCTGTGCGAGCGCCCGGGCGTGCGAGACGCCGATGGTGCCCAGGCCCAGCAGGCCCACTCGTGGAAGCTCATCGATCTTCTCCATGGCTCGACAGTAGGCCGTCCACCCAGGGAGTGCAATCGGTTGTGGAAGCCGAGAATCAAGCTCCATGGCCGGTGGATACGTTTTCCCCCTTGACGTGCAAGCGATTGCAGTACAGGCTGGAACCCTGTCCCGTCGCCGTGACATCGCAGCCGGCGTTCGGGACCCGACCGCATCCACCGACCAGCCCGGCATCGCCCGGCCACGAGGGGAACAGCAATGCTGCGCATCGGCCTCATTGGCACCGAGAATTCGCACATCACCCACTTCACCCGATTCCTGAACGTCGAGGAACGTCACCCCGGCGCCCGCGCGATCGCCCTGGTGGGCGGCCCCTCGGAGCGGAACCAGGAGCTCGCCGCACTCGGCGGCATCGACCTGATCGTCGAGGAGCCCGGAGAGCTCGGGGACCAGGTGGACGCCGCGATCGTCTCCACCCGCGACGGCGCCAAGCATCTCGAGCACGCTCGGCCACTGCTCGAAGCCGGCAAGGCGGTGCTGGTCGACAAACCGCTCGCCGCCTCCGTGGAGGACGCCCAGGAGCTGCTCGATCTCGCCGCACGCCACAACGCGGTGCTGCTGTCCTGCTCTGCCCTGCGCTTCGTGCCCGAGCTCCCGCACTTCACCCCGACCGCGGAGACCGGTGCACTGCGCCATCTCCACGTGATCGGCGCGGCAGACCCGGACAGCGAGTACTCGGGACTGTTCTTCTACGGCATCCATCATGTCGAGGCAGCCCTTGAGATCCTCGGGAATCCGACGGTCGAGCCGGGCTCCCTCGATGTGCGGACCGTGCGCCGGGGGGACACCGTGGTGGCATCGCTCGAGATCGCGAACACCCAGCTCACCCTCACCTTCGTCATCCCCGGCAAGAGCACCCGAGTGCCCTTCCACGCCACCGGCATCTACGAGAATGCCGTCGTCTCCCACCCGCTGAGCCTGACGAACGACTACAACGCCCCCGCCCTGGCCGAGTTCCTCGGCGCAGTCGACGCGGGCGCCTCCCCTCGTTCTCCGCAGGACCTGCTGTCCCCCGTCGCCGTACTGTCCGCGATCACCGCTTCCCTGGAGAGGAACTCCTGATGACCGAGTCCACCACCGCCCCGCTCGATCAGCTGCGCTTCGGCATCATCGGCGTCGGCATCATCGGCCAGGGCCATGCCAAGCGACTGACCTCCGAGGCCGCTCCCGCCGCGCTGATCGCGGTTGCCGATCAGAACCCTGAGGCGGCCCAGAAGATCGCCGCCGAGCACGGCGTCGAAGCCGCCGCGGACGTCACCGCACTGCTGGCGCGCGAGGACATCGACGCGGTCATCATCGCCGTGCCCTCGGGCCTGCACGCCGCGGTCACGATCCAGGCGCTCGACGCCGGCAAGCACGTGTTCCTCGAGAAGCCGATCGAGGTGACCGTCGAGGCGGCGGACAGGATCCGAGCCGCCGAGCAGCGCTCCGGCAAGACCCTGACCATCGCCAGCCAGCGCCGCTTCGCAGCGGAGAACCAGTTCCTCAAGCAGATCATCGACGAAGGACGGCTGGGCCGCCTCACCTCTGCGACCATCGAGGTCCCGCTCTGGCGAAGCCAGGAGTACTACGACTCCGGCGCCTGGCGCGGCACCTGGAAGCTCGACGGCGGCGGCGCCCTGATGAATCAGGGCGTGCACCTGGTGGATCTGACCCTCTGGCTGCTCGGCGAGGTCGAGGAGCTCTTCGCCTTCACCGGCCTGCTCGCCCACGAGCGGATCGAGGTCGAGGACACCGTCACCATCACCGCCCGACTGAAGAGCGGCGCCCAGCTGACCTTCCAGGCCACCACCGCCGCCTACGGCAACCTCCCGATCCGGATGAACCTGATGGGCGACGCCGGCTCGATCGTCACCGAGAACGAACGGGTCATGCACCTGCACTCCCGCGATGGCCTCGAGCTGCCCGAGTTCACCCCGCGGGACATCCTGCTCGAGGGCTTGAAGGACTTCGTCTCGGCGGTGCAGAGCGGCACCGCGCCGCTGGTCTCCTCGGCCGAGGCCCGCGCCGCGGTCGCCTTCATCGAAGCGGTCTACGAGTCCGGTCGCACCGGAGCGCCGGTCCGTCCGGCCGCCCTGCCTGCGGAGGTCTGAACAGACGATGCCCTCTGAGGAGGACACCCGCCGCTGGTGGCAGCAGCGCCTGGGGGCGGTCGCTGATCCCGGGGGCAGCTGGCGGCCGGGCGGGCGCCGCACCCCTGGGCACCCCGGGGTGCGCGGTGAGATCCATCAGCTCGTGATCCAGAGCTTCGGCAGCGAGCTGGTGTGCGAGCTGCTGCGGCCGACGACGGTCCCATCGTCCGGGGTCGTGGTGGTGGTGCCTTTCTATGACACCGCTCCCCTGTTCGCGGAGCCCTCCCCGCGCACCGAGCTCAGCGGCCGGGACCCTGCCGGCAGCGCCTTCGGCCTGCAGCTGGCACAGGCCGGTCACGCCGTGCTCGCTGTGCCCTGGTGGTTCGAGCAGGTCGCCGCCTCGGACGCCGCGACGGCGAGGGCGGTGGGGCTGGAGGCACGCTACGGCCCTGCCGCCGAGCGCCATCGTCGCGAGCAGTCCATGACCGGCCTCGGCAGGAGCGTCGCGGATCTGATGCTCGCCGTCACCGCGCTGCAGGAGTCCGGGCTCGCCCCTTCGTCCCGGCTGGCGTCCTTCGGTCACTCCCTTGGAGGCAAGCTCTCCCTGCACCTGGCCGCCCTGGATCCTCGTATCGAGGCCGGCGCCGCCCATGAGCCCGGCCTCGGCTTCGCCCACTCCAACTGGAGCGATCCCTGGTATCTGGACGGCGACATCCCCGCCGGCCGGGACCAGGACGAGCTGCTCGGGCTGGTGGCCCCGCGACCCTTCCTGCTGGCCGGGGGCGGGGACGGCGACGGCGTGCACAACCTCGACCTGTTCCGCTCGGCGCGGCGGCGCTGGCCCGAGGAGCAGGGGCTCGAACTCCTGCTGCACGACGGCGGGCATCCGCCGCCCGCTCACGTCATGACAGGTGTCGCCACCTGGCTGCGCGAGCGGCTGAGCTGACCCCTTTTCGTCACCGGAGAACCCGGTCACACCAGTGTGCCGCCTCGTGACCATCGACGCCGTCGGCCGCTCCCCAGCCGCCTCCCGGCCGGCTGCCCGAACGCGCCTCCAGGCACGGAATGAGGGCCTCGCGAGGGACTTCACCCCAATTCTCGATGAGGCATGGACACATGCTGCAATGGGTTGCAGACTGAAGTCCGGACACATCACCCAACGGAGGGCTGACAGATGCCTGCACCACAGATGACTCGACGTCGAGCACTGCAGACCGGACTTCTCACCACGACCGCGGTGGGACTGGCCACCGCCGCACCCGCACTCGCCGCACCCCGGCTCCCCTCAGGATCCGGGGAACTGATCGATCTCGGGATCGCCATGGAGTCGATCAACGTCCGCCTCACGGGCAGCGGCCCTGATGGTGAAGGCGGCACGAACCTCTACGCCCTCTCGGACGGCAGCCCGGTGACCTTCTCCGTCATCAGCCCCGAGACCGGAGAACGACTGTTCTCCTGGTCCTTGCCCGACGACTCCCTGGCCTACGGCGGAGGGGTGTACGGCATCGAGGGCGGCGCCTACTTCACGGCACGCAGCGGCAGTGCCACCGCGCTGAACTTCTACGACCACGCCGCCCAGACCGTCACCCCCATCACCACCAGCGGGACGGGGAAGCCGATCCCGAACACGATGATCCGCAACGTCATCCCCGACGGGGACACGCTCTACCTCTGCTGCTACCCGCGCTCGGAGATCTACGCCTTCGATCTGCCCACCGGCGAGGTCCGGGAGTTCGGACGGGCCAGCGACAACGGAGGCGACTACGCCTGGGGCTTCACCAAGATCGAGGACGTCCTCTACGTCGGCACCGGGATCGGGACCGGCCAGCTGGCCGCCTTCGACACCGCGAGCGGCGAGCGGACCGAGATCGAGCTTCCCCGCACTCCCGCACAGATCGCTGCACTGGGCACTGCCGGGCCCCTGCTGCTGGTCCCGCTGCCGGGAGGCAACGGGGTGTACGACACGACGAGCGGCACCTGGCGCGACGATGCCACGGGGATGGACCAGGCGGCGTCCGCCTTCGCCAGCGGGGGCGACGCGAATCTCAGCTACTTCCGGCGCGATGACGAGTACTGGGTCTTCGACGCCGAGACCCTCGCCGCAACACCACTGGGCTTCGCCGCGCACGGAGTCTCCACCAGCTCACTGCGGGCTCTCGAAGTCTTCCCGGCGAGCGGGCACGACATCATTGCGAACTTCCGCCAGAACGGGGAGGTGGTGATCTTCGACCCGACGGCCGATGAGGTCACCCTCCATGATCCCGCCGTCGAGGGCGCGCCGGTGATCGCCCAGAGCATCGGACTGGGACCGACGGGCGATGTCTGGGTGGGCGCCTATCTCAGCGCCGGGGTGATCGCGACCGTCGACAGGAGCAGCGGAGAGATCACCCAGCTCGAGGGACCGGAGCAGAGCGACACATTCGCAGCGGTGGGACCGTATCTCATGGTCAGCAAGTACCCGAACGGCGTGGTCTATCGCTATGACTCGCGCGTCCCGTGGGACTGGGGCTCGAACCCCGACAAGCTCGCCACCCTGATCTCACCGCACCTGCAGGACCGCATCTTCGAGATGACTGCTGCGGGAGATCTCCTCGCCACGGCGTCGATCCCCGAGTACGGACACCTCGGAGGCGCGCTCACCCTGATCGACCCGGAGACGGGCGACCACGACGTCTATCGCAACATCGTTCCCGAGCAGGGGGTGTGCGCTGTGGTGCACCGTGACGGGGTCGTCTACGGCGGCTCCACCATCCAGGGTGGGATGTCGATCGATCCGACCACCACCGAGGGGCATCTGTTCGAGTTCGATCTGGCCTCCCGCGAGGTCATCTCGACGATCGTCCCGGTCCCGGGCGATGAGACGGTGTCCACGCTGTGCTTCGGTGCCGATGCCTCGACCCTGGTCGGGATGACCTACGAGAACCGCTTCTTCACCTACGACATCACCCGCCATGAGGTGACCTCGGTGGTCGACCTCGGGATCACGCCGACTGGGGCGAAATGGGGCCGCACTCCGACTCTGCGGTATCGCAAGCACGATCAGCACTTCTACGGAGTGGGCGGCCATACCTACTTCCGGGTGTCGGCCGCCGGCGTCCTCACGGTCCTGGACGACGAGCACGGCTGGAAGTCACTGACGATCACCGATCGCGGCGAGATCTACCTGATCGATGACAACCGGGTGTACGTCCACCGCCTCACCTGAACCGGACGAGCAGCACCCGAGGCCAGATGCATCTGGCCTCGGGTGCTGCTCGTCGATCTGCGCGGCTCACCGCGCCAGCAGCATCACCACGCCGGCAGTGTCACCGCGCCAGCAGTGTCACCGCGCCAGCAGTGTCGTCAGGTACTGCACGGCCAGCACCAGCAGGAAGCCGGTGCCGAGCACTGCGAGGGTCGTCTGGGCGACCCCGATCCGAAGGGTTCCTCGCCGGCGGCTGCGGGCCAAGGCCACCAGCACGATGCCGATCAGCGGCACCACGAAGATGGTGACCGCCTGGGCCGTGAGGATCAGCTGGACAGGGATCCCGCCGAAGACGATCGCGACCACCCCGCCCAGGGCGATCACGGCCGTGATGCAGATCTTCACGGCTGCGGAGTCCAGACCGCCCCGGTCGATCCCCAGTGCCCCGGCCAGCATGGAGCCGCCGATCGTGCTGTTGCCGAGCAGGGAGGAGAAGGCCGCCGCCCAGAGACCGAGCGCGAACAGGATGGTCGCCCAGCGGCCAAGGGTCGGCTCCAGGATCACGGCCATATCCGCCGGTGAGCTGACCGTGGCGCCGAGCGGATGCAGCACCGCGGCGGCCGCCACCATGATCACCAGGGAGAGGGCTCCCAGGACCAGCGTCCCCAGCGTCGCATCCCGGCGCGCGTCAGGGAACTGCTCGGCGGTCCATCCCTTCTCCCGCACCAGCTGGATCTGGTAGAACGCCCCGACCACCGAGAACGTGGTCGCCACGGCGCTGACCACCAGGGCATTCGCGCCCGAGGGGATCGACGGGATCAGGCCCCGGAGCACCTCAGGCAGGTCCGGGCGGGTGATCACGGCGGTGGCCACGTAGATCAGCAGCATGAGCACGATGATCACCACCATCGTCCGCTCGAGGTTCCGGTAGAAGCGGGGCAGCCAGAGGAAGCCGATGGCGGCCGCCGTGAAGAGCACGGCGTACAGGCGGGGATCTCCCCCGAGCAGCACCTGCCCGGCGGCGCCGGTCCCGGCGGAGTTCCCCGCCTGGAAGGAGGCGGCAACGAGGAAGGCACCGAGCCCGACCAGGACCCCCACGATCCGGCCGAAGGCAAGGCTCACGGTCGCGACCGGCGAGCGGTCCGTGGTCAGTCCGATCCGCACCGAGAGGTTCACGAAGCAGAGCATCAGGATCGTGGCGAGCACCGGCACCCACACCAGGTCATAGGCGAAGGACGCGCCCAGCGAGCTCGCGGTGGCGATGCTGCCGGGACCGAACACCAGCGCCGCGGTGACGAAGGCGGGGCCGAAGCGACCCCGGGACTCTCTGGGCGCGGGGGCAGTCTTCACGGTCATCTCATTCCTCTCAGAGGTCGAACAGCTCCTGCGCGTTCCGCCGCATGATCAGCTCCTCCTCGGCCGGGCTGAGCTCTGCGGCGCGGAAGGCGCCGATCGCGAGCGCAGGATCGATGAGCGTGGAGTCGGTGCCGAACAGCATCCGCTCGGGGCCCACGCGGTTCAGCACCCAGCGGATCCGGTCCGCTTCGGGCTGGGAGTAGCCGGGCTCGAGCCAGAGCCGATCGGTGCGGGAGACCGCCTCAGGGGCGAGGCGCCAGGCTGGTCCGCCCATGTGCCCGGCGATGACCTTCACCTCAGGGACAGCAGCAACGGTATCGGCGAGCGCGAGCAGCTCCGTGCCCCAGGAGTGGACGAGCACCGGCAGATCATGCTCGGCGCACAGGCGCAGCGCGTCGGCCATCGCCGGAGAGCCCGCCTTGGTGCGTGCGTAATCGGTATGGATCTTCGCGCCGATGAAGAGTCCGCCGGGCAGCAGCTCGGCCAGGTGCGTCCGAGCAGCCTCGAGGTCGCGGGGGTCGATGACGAACATGCCGCGCAGCCGGGGTCGGCCCGTGATGGCGGCGGCGAGGGCGAGGTTGCCGGAGGTCGGGTCGTAGGTGACGGCTTCGACGCCCGAGACCAGCTGGACGTCGATCCCGTGCGCGTCCATCGAGCGCAGATTGTCCTCCGCCGTGCCCTGGTCGGGTCCGAAGAACCACGGTCCCAGATGGGCGTGCACGTCGATGCGTCCGCGGTTCATGACCTCTCCCCTGCCAGGCGCCGGAGGTTGCCGGAGGTGACGAGCGCCCGCTGCTCGGGGCTGAGCCCGCTGGAGTGCAGCCGCTCGAGCACGGAATGCTCCTCGAACCAGCCGGCGCGGGTGCCGAACAGGAGGCGGTCGGCCCCGACCTCGGCGGTGATGGACTCCCAGGCGTCGAGGTTCCCCAGCAGCCGGGTGGAGGCGTGGAAGCCGGGCTCCTCCCTGGCCACCATGATGAACTCACCGGCATCGTAGAAGTGCTGGTCCAGCAGCACCACGGAGGCGCCGAGCCCCATCAGTGCGAGGCCGACGGTGCGGGTCGATCCCTCCACCAGCAGGGTGAGGCCGAGCTCTGTGGCGCGGCGGGCGAGCATGCGCAGTCTGGGGGCGGTGCCGGGGATGTTCTGCCGGGTGGTGGCGAAGCGGACCAGGCGGTGCCCGTCGGCGGCGATCCGTTCCAGGCGGGCGTGGGCGTCCAGGGGGTTGCGCAGCTCCACCCCGGGCACATCGATCCAGCCGTGCTCCGCCGCGGCTCGTGCACCCTCTCGGTTCCCGGATTCCGGGTCGTAGGCGATCGCGCGCAGGCTGGTCACGGCGCCGCCGTCGATCCCGGCTGCAGCCATCCGCTGGGCGAGTTCCGCGGGGGTGCGGCGGCGGCCGCTGGCGATATCACGGCCCACCAGCAGGTCGCAGTCGAGGATCATGCGCCGATCAGCTCCCGATGGACCTTCTCGATCGATGCGGAGATCGCGTCGACCTGGTCATCGGTGTAGTTCTCGTTCCAGGGGATCACCTGCAGGCGATGGTCGATGAGAGCTTCTGCCTGCGGGCAGAGGCCGTCGGGATACTCGATGGTGCCGCACAGCGGGTAGCCGCTGCCGCCGTAGGCGCTGGGGGCGCGCAGCACGGGCTCGGTGTAGAGGGGCCGGCCGATGTACCCGGCGATGCAGGGCACCCCTTCGGCGGAGAGCGCGGCGGCGAAGCGTCGCGCCCCCTCCCGGTCCAGGCCCTCGAGCAGCAGCGGGTAGTACCAGTAGGCGTGCTCGGCGCCGAACGGAGGGACGCTCACACCGGGCAGGGCGCCGATCCGGGCCGAGACCTGTTCGGCGCTGCGGCGCCGGCGAGCGACCACCTCGGGAAGCTTGCGCAGCTGGGCGCGGGCGACCGCGCCGCTCAGTTCCGGCATCCGGTAGTTCAGGGCGAAGGAGAGGTAGGTGCGCTCCCCTGTGTCCCGCGGCCAGGCCTTGTCGGCGAACAGCCGCATCGCGCGTGCGAGCTGTGGGTCGTCGGTGAGCACCAGCCCGCCATCTCCGGTGGTGATGTGCTTGGACTGCTGGAGGCTGAAGCAGCCCAGGTGGCCGACGGCGCCGACCAGCGGCTCCTCGGGCCGTTCCCGGGCGAGGTAGGCCTGGGCGCAGTCCTCGATGAGGAGGATCCCTGATTCGTCGGCGATCTCGCGCAGCTCGCGGACCTTCGCGGCACCGCCGAAGAGGTGGACGACGAGGATCGCTCGGGTGCGCGGCGTGATCCGGCGGCGCACGTCCGCGGGGTCGAGGCAGCCGGTGGCGGGATCCAGATCCGCGAAGATCGGCACCGCGTTCTGCGCGATGATCGGCAGCACCGAGCCCATGTCCGAGATCGGCGGGACGATGATCTCGTCCCCGGGAGCGGGATCGACGGCGGCGACCGCGAGGTGCAGCGCGGCGGTCCCGCTGCTGCAGGAGACCGCGTGCGCAGATCCCATCAGCGCCGCGAATTCGCGCTCCAATGCCGTGACCTCGGTGCCCCAGACCCCGGAGAGCATCCCGGAGCGGAGCACCCGCAGCACGGCCTCCTCTTCTTCGGCGCCGATCGTGCGGCCGGCGGCGTCGTTGGTCGAGGGCAGCGAGCCGGGCGGCAGCACCGGGCTGCCGCCGTTGAGGGCGAGCAGTTCAGAGTGCATCGGCATGCACCGGCAGGACGGCAGAGAGCAGGGTCTTGGTGTACTCCTCGCGAGGGTGGGTGAAGACCTCGAAGGCAGAGCCCTTCTCGACGACCTTCCCCGACTTCATCACCAGCACCTGATCCGCGAAGCGCTCCACGACGGCGAGGTTGTGGGTGATCAGCAGGATCGAGAAGCCCAGCTCCTGGCGCAGGTCCTCCAGCAGCTCCAGCACCTGCAGCTGCACCGAGGCGTCCAGGGCGGAGGTCGGTTCGTCGGCCACCAGCAGTGCCGGCTCGAGGGCGATCGCCCGCGCGATCGCGACGCGCTGCTGCTGTCCCCCGGAGAGCTGACGGGGGTAGAGGTTCTCGAAGTGAGTGGGGAGGTCGACCTTGCTGAGCAGATCGAGCACCGTCGCTCGGCGAGTGGCCTTGGAACCGATGCGGTTGATCCGCAGTGGCTCCTCGATGTTCTCGGCGATGGTGGAGGAGGGCAGCAGTGAGCCGTACGGGCTCTGGAACACCATCTGCATCGCGCGACGCTGCTCCCGCAGCTCCCGGCGGTTCATCGCCAGGACATCCTTGCCGTCGAAGCGGACCTCACCGCTGCTGGGCTCGATGAGGCGCAGCACCAGCCGGGCCAGAGTGGACTTGCCCGAGCCGGACTCCCCCACCACCCCGAGGGTGCTGCCTGCGGGCAGGTCGAAGGAGACCTGGTCCACGGCCCGCACCGGCCCGGTGGCGCCGGGGAAGTCCTTGACCAGGTCTCGCACCGCGACCAGCGGAACCGGCTCCTCGCGCAGCGTCGGCGGATCCGCTGGGGCAGATGGGGCTGATGGGGCCGACGTGGCCGAAGCTGTCGAGGCAGACGACGCTGTGCCCTGGTTCGGCCCGGTGTACTGGTCCGACCCGGTATCGGAACTGATGGTCGTCTCCTCGGGCGGGCGGATGTCCATCGCGGAATCGAGCAGGACGCGCGTGTACGGGCTCTCCGGAGCGGTGAGGAGCTGTCGCATCGGTCCCGCCTCCTGCACCTCGCCGTGGCGCAGCACGACGCCGTCGTCGGAGAGGTACCGGGCCACGCCGAGGTCGTGCGTGATCATCACCAGTGACATCCCGTCCTCGCGCATGCTGCGCAGCAGATCGAGGATCTGTTTCTGGACGGTGACGTCGAGGGCGGTGGTGGGCTCGTCCGCGATGATCAGCCGGGGCCTGGTGATGGTCGACATCGCGATCATGGCGCGCTGGCGCATGCCTCCGGAGAGCTGGAAGGGATACATCGTGATCCGGCGCTCCGGTTCAGGGATCCCCACGTCACCCAGCGCCCTCACGGCGAGCTTGTGCGCCTCCTGCTTGGTGCCCAGGCCGTGCCAGAGGAACGGTTCGGTGAGCTGCCGTGCCAGGGTGAGCGAGGGGTTCAGGGACTCCATCGCGTTCTGGAAGACCATGCCCACCTCGCGGCCGCGCACCCTCCGCAGCTGCTGGTGACCGGCCTGCAGCAGATCGATGGCATCCCCTGAGCCGAGGTCGAGCTTCGCCGATCCGGTCACGCGGGCATTCTTGGGCAGCAGCCCCAGGACCGCCCGCATCGAGACGCTCTTGCCGGAGCCGGATTCGCCGATCACGGCGGTCGAGCCGTTCTCGGCCAGCTGGAGATCGAGGCCGTTGACGGCGTTCACCGTCGAGCCGTCGGGCATATCGAAGGTGACCCGCAGATCGGAGATGTCGAGCAGCATGGGTGGTCCTCTCTCAGGTCTCGTCGACGTCGAAGGCATCGCGGATGCCATCGCCCACGAAGGTGAAGGCGATCATGATCGCGACGAACACGATCGTGGGCCAGAAGATCAGGTACGGGCTGTTGAGCACGAAGGCGTAGCCGTCGACGATCATCGCCCCGAGCGATGGGGTCGGTGGAGCCACCCCGAGGCCGAGGATCGCGAGGCCGGATTCGGCGAGCATGTTCGCCGGTATGCCGAAGCTGACGGTGACCAGCACGGGGCCGAGGGCGTTGGGGAGCATGTACCGCATCACGAGGGTCCAGCCGTTCGCCCCCATGGAGCGTCCGGCCTCGACGTACTCGAGGGTCTTCAGACGCATGATCTGGGCGCGCAGCAGTCGTGACTGACTCACCCAGGAGGCGATGGTGAGGGCAAGGATGATCGCCCATGTCGAACGCCCCATCACCGCGACCAGCAGCACCGCGAAGAGGTAGCCGGGGAAGGCGAACATGACGTCTGTGATCGCCATCAGCACGGCGTCATACTTCCCGCCCTTGTAGCCGGCGATGAGGCCCACGACCATCCCGATGCTCAGCGACAGCATCTCGGCGACGACGGCGATGAACAGGGCGGTGCGGATCGAGTAGATCAGCCGGGAGAAGACGTCGCGGCCGAGCTCGTCGGTGCCCATCACGAAGCCGTCGCTGAAGGACGGCAGCAGCTCCTGCCCGCGGTGGATCGTCGCGAAGTGGTACGGAGCGAGGAGCGGTGAGGCGAGTGCCACCACTGCCACCAGGCCGATGAAGGCCAGGCTCACCACCGAGAGCCGATTACGCAGGAAGCGCGCCCAGCGGCGACCCCACTCGGTGGTCGGCTGGTGCACGGCGGTCCGTGCGGGGGTGGTCTTCGGTTCGTCGAGAGTGGTCATCAGATCGCTCCTCTTGGCGCCTGGGTGCTGAGCGACGTCGAGACGCCGACCGCGGCTCCCGCGCCGTCGCCCGTATCGCCGCGGCCGCGGCGGGGGCCGTGCGAGGCGAGCCCGAGATCGGCCCGCACTCGTGGATCGAGCGCCGCATAGCTGAGGTCGACCAGCAGGTTCATCACCATCAGCAGGGCAGCGAAGAACAGGGTGGTGCCCATCAGCAGCGGCATGTCACGGCTGACGGCAGCCTGGGTGAAGTAGTGCCCGAGCCCCGGGATGCCGAAGATCTTCTCGACGAAGATGGTGCCGGTGGCGAGCCCGGCGAACAGCGGGCCGACGACGGTCACCAGCGGCATCAGCGAGTTGCGCAGCACGTGGGTGACCAGGATGGTCCGCTCCCTGCCTCCTTTGGCGCGGGCCGTGAGCACGTAGTCCTGCCGAAGGTTCTCCAGCATCGAGGAGCGCACATGACGGGCGAGCACCCCGATCGGGGCAATCGCGAGGGCGAGGGTGGGCAGCACCATGTATTCCGGCCCCTTCCACCCGTACAGCGGGAGGACCCCCAGGCCGACGCCGAAGATCAGCACCAGCAGCAGCGCCGCGAGGTAGTTCGGCAGACCGTTGCCGAGGGTGGCCAGGAACATGGTGCCGGTGTCCCAGATGCTCCGGCGCCGCACTGCGGCGAGGATCCCGAGCGGGATCGCTATCGCGACGGCGATGAGGGTGGCGGAGACGGCCAGCGCGGCGGATATCGGGAACGCGGTCGCGATGATCTCCTCGACGGTCCGGCTGGTGAACCTGTAGCTCGGACCCATATCGCCGGTCACCGCGCCGGCCATGAAGGTCGTGTACTGCTGCCAGATCGGCACGTCAGAGCCGTAGCGTGCGCCCAGCTCGGTGCGATTCTCGCTGGTCGCCTGCTGCGCGAGGCTGACGGTGCCACCGCCCGACGCCTGGATCCCGGCGAAGTCGCCGGGAGCCAGCTGCAGCAGGCCGAAGGTCAGGACCGACACCGCGAACATGCACAGTGCCAGCCGGAACAGCCGCCGTCCGATGAACATGGCCAGTCTCATCGATCCACCTCCTCAATCCTCATCGCCGTCGTGATCACTCGCTCGCCGTGAGGTGCTTGTAGTAGTAGCCCTCGGGGGACGGGCGTCCCTGCAGGCCGCTGAGCCGGTCGGAGGTCACCCACATCTGCGCGCCCCACACCAGCGGGATGGTGAAGGCCATCTCGTCCCGCAGCGCGGCGGCCTCGAGGAACGTCTGGGTCCGCTTCGCCTCGTCGAGCTCCGCCGCGGCGGCGCGGGCGAGCTCCGCATATTTCTGTGCCTCCGGGGTGGACTTCGTGGAGAGGATCTCCTCGACCTGCGCGGCGATCTGTGCCCCGTCGAGACTCTCGTCGGAACGGGTGGCCTTGATCTTGTCCCAGGCCGCTACGGGCATCGAGAACTGGCGCACGTGGTCGATGCCGAAGATGTTGAGGATCCAGTTGGGCATCGTCGAGATGCCGGCGAAAGAGCCGTAGTAGAAGCTCATCACCGAGGTGTCCTCGTAGGGCAGCCAGCGGGTGTCTGCATGGACGCCGCCTTCGAGGACCTCGAGGGAGACCGCGAGGCCGAGGGTGTCCTTCAGCTGCTCAGCGAGAATCGCGAACATCGGCGACTCGAAGCCCATCTGGACCCGCATCGGCGGGAGCCCGTCGCCGTAGCCGGCCTCCTCGAGCAGTGCCTTCGCCCCGTCGGGATCGAAGGGGATCATGAGATCCTCGCTCCACTCCGGGACGCTGCTGGGGACCAGGGTCCCGGCGGCTTCTTTCCCCGGATCGTTCTCAGTGAGTGCCCCGCGATCGATGGCCATCGAGAGGGCCTGACGCACTTTCTGATCGCGGATCGCGTCGTGCCCTCCCCACATCGTCTGCAGGTAATGGCAGGCGTAGCCGTCCACCTTGGTCAGCTTCTCCTCGAGCGAGGGGTTCCCGCTGAGCCCCTCCGAGTCCACGCCGATGATGTCCAGCTCCCCGGCGCTGAATGCCAGCACGTTGGTGGGCAGGTCGCCGCCGAGCTGGAGGGTGACGTGGTCGATGTCGACGTTGTCCGCGTCCCAGTACTCGGGGTTCTTCTCCATCTCGAGGACGGTGGTGGGATCCCACTGCGTCATCCGGTAGGGGCCGTTGCTCACCCAGCTGTCGACAGCGGTCCACCCTTCCGGGTCCGCTTCGACCGACGCCTTGTTCAGCACCGTCATCGAGTAGTGCGACATGTTGATCAGGAAGTCGGGGTTCGCGGCCTCCAGCGTGACTTCGACGGTCTTCTCATCCGGTGCGGTGATGCCCACCTCGGCCCAGTCGCTCGAGGCGCCGGACTGGAAATCGGCCGCGCCCTTGATTCCGATGGAGGGCAGGAAGCTCGAGGCGCCGGCCGCGTAGCCGGTGCCCGCCCCGCTCGGGGTGAGCAGCCGCTGGAAGGAGAAGGCCACATCGTCCGAGGTGATGGGCTCACCGTTGGACCACTTCGCCTCACGAAGGTGGAAGGTATAGGTCAGCCCGTCCTCGGATTCATCCCAGCTCTCGGCGAGCGCCGGCACCACGTCGCTGCCGTCCTCGGACTGCATGACCAGGCCTTCGCCGAGGGCCGAGGGGACAATGGTCATGCTGTTGTTCACGTAGTGCGGATCGAGTGCGTCGATCGTGCCGGTGCTGGCGATGGTGATCGACTTCGCGCCGTCCTCGCCGCTACCGCCGCCGCTCCCCCCGGAGCTCGAATCGAAGAGGGAGCAGCCCGAGGCGAGCAGCCCCGCCCCGCCGACTCCCATTCCGAGCAGCACCCGTCTGCTGACCGTTCCGAAATCCTGCGTCTTTGCCATGGAGTTCACCCTTCGGATGCTGTCTGCGTCATCGCCCGGGGCGCCGTCGCCCCGTTGACTGCAAACGCTTTCTATCACAATCGTGACGGTGCTCACGGGTGTTGTCAAGGTGGTTGCGCAATCGGTGTCATTGCGCCGCGCGCAGGCTCCGAGACCGTGTTCCTGCTGTGACCTCCGGGCGCTGCGCGAGAACGCGAGGGCTCAGATGTCGTGCAGTCCGCGGGCCACCGGCTCGACACGGACAGAGCCATCCCGCACGGTCACGAGCTCCGGAGCACGCCGCGCGAGCTCCCCGTTCGCCGCTGCGGCGTACTGCCGGCTGTTGTACTCGACTGCAGGCCAGGAGACCGGCAGCACCGCGGCGAGGCCGAGGGAGTGCTCCAGGGCGAGGTCAACGGTGGTGAGGTCCTGGATCGCGATCCGCATCCCGGCTGCGTGCGCGAGCGCCTGGGTGATCATCGCGTGGCTCTGCCCCTTGACCGCCTTGATCACCACGCCGGACCAGCCCTGGCCCTGCACCGTGGACAGCTGGGTCAGACGGCTGTAGCCCTCGTCGAGCAGCACGGGGATCCGGGCCGAGAGCCTGCGGAGCATCACCGGATCCGGCTCCTGGTCGCGAGGGATCGGCTGCTCCAGGTAGTCGATCGTGGACAGCAGGACCGGGTCCTCACGCTCGAGGGTGTCCAGCAGCTCGGCGAGCGCCGGAAGCGTGTACGCCTCATTGGGGTCCAGGGAGAGTCGCAGGTCGGAATGCAGCGGAGCGGCAACGCGGTGCACGGCCCGCAGCCGCTCGAGATCGGCGGAGAGCTCACCGGAGAGCTTGAGCTTGAGATGGTGCACGCCCTCGACCCGGATCCAGTCCTCAAGGTCGCGCACACCCGGTGCGGCGTCGGCCGCGGTGAGCGGATCACCGACCCCGAGCGCATGCTGGACAGGCAGCTGAGCGTGAGGCGTGCCCAGGGTTTCCCCGGGATACAGCCCCTCCCCCGCCTTGCCATAGCGGCTGAGGTCTTCTCGCAGGTGCTCCGCGGTGTACATCGAGGTGAGCGGAATTCCGGCAGCTCGTGACCAGGCGTCGTGCAGCGCGTTGTCCACCGCGCCGAGGGCGAGCAGACCAGCGAGGCGCGGGATGCGATCAACACCGGCGCGGCGCGCCGCACCGGCGAGCAGATCGTCGAGACCCTCGTACAGCGGGCGCCAGAGCACGAACGGATCACCGCTGAGCGATGACTCGGCCATCTGCGCCGCGAGCTCACGCACCAGCTCGCGCATCACCCGGTCACGGGTCTCCAGGTCGAGGTCCGTCGAGGGCCAGGACCAGGGCGCCGAGAGCATCCCGGCTCCGACTCCTGCGGAGCCCTGCCCAGCGCAGTCGGTGACGTCCACGTGCACGGAGACAGCGGTGATGTGCGTGAGCGGCCGCCCGCTGATCACGAAGGGTGGCTCGAGGGCGACGTCCCGGAAACGGACTTCCGCACCTCTCACCCGGATATCGCTGCGCCGACCATTCTTCATGGCGGAGTTCACCGTCTCCCCTTCGAGCGACACGACTGCTCAGCGTGAGCGCACGGGACCGGTGGACTGGCGCACCATCAGCTCGACGCCGAGACGGCGCTCGATCATGGCGACACCGTCGGCACCGACAGCACCGGCCGCACCGGCCGCACCGGCCGCACCGGCGACATCGTCGGCAGAGCCGTCCGCACCTTCGGCGCCGCCCGGGCTGACGGCGCCCCGCGGCCCGCCGCGGCCCAGCGCGAGATCCAGGGCGATCTTGCCCATCTCCCGCAGCGGCAGCCGCACGGTGGTCAGCGAGGGCGAGAGGTCGCGGGCGACGGCGATGTCGTTGAAGCCGGCGACGGAGACGTCCTCCGGGACACTGCGTCCCTGGTCCCTCAGGTAGGCGAGTGCACCCATCGCCATCTGGTCCGCGGTGCCGAGCAGGGCGGTGAGCTCGGGATGCTCGCGCAGCAGCTCACCGGCGGCGCGGTAGCCCTCGTCCCGGTTCGGCGGGCCGTGGTGGACGATCAGCCGGGCTCCGACTTCGTCGAGGGCTTCTTTCATCCCCTCGTATCGCTCCTGACTGGAGATCAGCGCTTCGGGACCTGAGATCAGTGCGATATCGCGGTGGCCGAGCTCGGTGAGATGGCGGCCGATGAGCCGGCCGCCCTCGCGGTTGTCCACCAGCACCCGGTCCATCTCGACCACCGGGGTGCCGATGCCCACTACGTGCCCGCCCGCAGCTCGGAAGGATCTCACCCGGGTCGCGATCCCCTGCCGGTACGCCTCATCGCTCAGGCCGGAGCCGGCGACGATCACGGAATGCGCACGATGCGACTGCAGCATCCTGAAGTAGCCGAGCTCGCGCTCCGGATCACGCTCGGTATGGCAGATGGTGACCAACAGGTTCTCGGCGGTTGCTCGTTCGTGGATGCCGTTGACGATCTCGGAGAAGTACGGGTCGCCGACGTCTCCCACCAGCACGCCGATGGTGCCGGTGTTGCCGCGCAGAAGCCCCTGCGCCTGGGCGTTGGGGACGTAGTCGAGCTCGAGCGCGACGGCCTTCACTCGCTCACGGAGCTCCTCGACCACCGGGTAGGTGCTCCCGGAGAGCACACGGGACGCTGTCGGGACGGAGACTCCGGCGCGTTGTGCCACGTCTTTGAGGGTCACTGCCATGTTCGGAGGATACTCCCAGCAAACGCTCTCTTGACGGTCCCACGCTGGCGACCTAGGCTCTCTCTCGCGGGGAAATGCTTTTCTCCCACCACCTTCTCTCCACGACGTGAGGACGATCAGTGTCGACCGTGATCACAAACATGCTTCCCACCACCGCCCCTGCCGACGAGCAGGAGCTCGACGAGCTCCTGTCCCGCCCGCTTCCCGGCGTGGGCGAGGCCCTCGCTGCTCTGGGCGGCGACATCGTGCTCCTCGGCGCGGGCGGCAAGATCGGCCCCACCATGTCCCTGATGGCCCGGCGGGCGCTGGACGAGGTCGGCTCCGATGCCCGCGTCATCGCCGTCTCGCGCTTCTCCGACCCCGCCTCGCGCACGCTGCTCGAGGAGGCGGGCATCGTGGTGCACCCCGCGGATCTCGCGCGCTCCGAGTCCTACGCGGACCTGCCGGACGCCGCGGGCATGTTCTACCTCGCGGCGATGAAGTTCGGCACCACGGGCCTCGAGCACCAGACCTGGTGGTCCAACGCCGCGATGCCCGCACTGGTCGCGGACCGGTACCGGGGCGTGCCCTCGCTGGTCTACTCCACCGGCAACGTGTACCCGCTCTCCCCGCTCGGCACCGGCGGCTCCACCGAGGCCGACGAGCCGGCGCCGGTCGGTGAGTACGCCCAGTCCTGCCTCGCCCGGGAGCGGCTGTTCAGCTATGCCTCCCACACCTGGGACACCCCGGTGTCGATCTTCCGCCTGAACTACGCCTGCGAGCTGCGCTACGGGGTGATCGCCGATATCGCCACCAAGATCGCCGCTGGCGAGCCGGTGGATGTCACCATGCCCGCCGTCAACGTCGCCTGGCAGGGCGATATCAACGCCTGGGCGCTGCGGTCGATCGAGCTGGCAGGCACTCCCCCGCGGATCCTCAACGCCACCGGCCCGGAGACCGTCTCCGTGCGCCGGCTGGCCCACTGGCTCGGCGAGGAGATGGGCATCGCACCGAAGATCGTCGGCGAGGAGTCACCCGATGCTCTCCTGAACGATGCCGCCGAGATCCATGAGCTCTACGGCTATCCCTCGGTCCCGCTGCGTCGCCTGGTGCGCTGGGTGGGCCAATGGGTCGGGGGCGGTGGCCGCCAGCTCGGCAAGGCCACCAAATTCCAGCAGCGCGAGGGGAAGTTCTGATGATCGACCTGCACGCGAGGCTCGATTCCGGCGTCGCGATCCCCGCACATCCCCTGGCTCTCGACGACCACGGCGGTGTGGACCTGCGAGCGCAGCGGGCTCTGACCCGCTATCAGCTGGCTGCCGGCGCGCATGGCCTCGCCGTCGGAGTGCACTCCACCCAGTTCGAGCTGCATGACGATCCCGCCCTGCTGCGCACCGTCTGGGAGCAGGCCGCGGCCATCGCTGCGGAGGCCGCCCCGGGCGCCGTCGCCTCGCCGTTGCTGATCGCGGGCCTGGTCGGTGACACCGCCCAAGCCGTCCGCGAGGCGGAGCTCGCCCGCGAGCTCGGATTCCAGGCCGCGCTGATGAGCCCCTGGGGAATGGTCGAACGCAGCGAGCAGTCGCTGCTCGAGCGTGCCGAAGCCGTCGGCGAGGTGCTTCCGACCATCGGCTTCTACCTGCAGGACAGCGTGGGCGGCATGCCCCTGAGCCGAGCCTTCTGGCGCTCTCTGTTCAGCCTCGAGTCGGTGGTGGCGGTGAAGACGGCGCCGTTTGACCGGTACCGCACCAACGACGTGATGCAGGAGCTGCTCGGTCATGAGCGCTGGGACCAGGTCGCGGTGCTGACCGGCAACGACGATGCGATCGTGGCGGATCTGGTGACGCCCTTCCGACGCGAGGTCGACGGGCACCTGCGGGAGGTGCGGGCACGCGGCGGGCTGCTGGGGCAGTGGGCTGTGGGCACTCGCGCCGCGGTCGAGCTGGTCGCTCGGGCGAACGCTGAGGTCGCCGCCGACGCCGTCACCCCCGAGCTGCTCGCACTGGGCAGCGATCTGGTAGAGGTCAACGCGGCCGTCTTCGATGTGCTCCACAATTTCTCGGGCTGCGTCCCCGGTGTCAACGAGGTGCTGCGCCAGCAGGGGCTGCTGAGCAGCACTCGCTGCCTGGGGCCCGATGTCCTGTCCCCCGGGCAGGAGCAGCTGATCCGTGAGGTGCGGGCGCGCTTCCCCGCGCTGCTGGACGAGGAGTTCGTCGCCGCCGGGCGCGAGGGCTGGCTGTCATGAGACCTGCCCTTGTCGGCTGGGGCTCCTCCTCGATGGCGCTGATCGGTCCGGCGCTCGAGGCGGCGCTGGCGCCATCGGGAACCGGCTTCCTCAACGAAGGTCGCGGCGGGGAGACCTCGCACCACACCGCCGCCCGGATCGGGTCGATCCCCCTCCCGATCGCCGTGGCGGGCGGACTCCTCCCGGCGGCGGGGACGGTGAAGCTGCTGCCCACCGAGCTCGACCTGGTCTCCCACGCCCTCAAGCCCTACGCCGGCCACGTCGCCGGCATCCCCGCCGTGGTCCACGGCACCGAGGAGGGTGTCTTCCTGACCCGCCTGCGTCCCGGCGATCCGATCGCAGTCGACGGCGATCCCTTCCTCCCGCTCACCGGGGCGTCCCTGCGCGGCCACGACGCCGTGCTGTGGATGGGCAAGAACGACCTCAACCGTGGGCAGGACGCAGCAGGGGTCCTGGACCGCATCACCACCTCCGCCCGGTATCTCGAGCAGGCTGGGGCGCGCGTCGCCGTCGTCGGCCAGTTCGTCAACAACGGCGCCGAACCCGCGATGCGCGCGCAGGTGCTCGCCGTGAACTCCGGATGCGCGGAGCGCTTCGGCAGCGCCTACCTCGAGGTCCAGGATTTCGTCACCTCCCCGGCGCTGCCGGAGGCCACCGGGATCGATGCCTCCGCAGAGGACCTCGCCGAGCGCCGCGCCGGAGCCAAGCCGCCGTCGATCTCCACGGATCCGGGGCATTTCGACCAGCTCGGCAATGCCGTCGTGGCGGGTCACCTGCTCACCGGTCTGCGCAGGCTCGGCCTGCTCGATGCACCATGACCCCGAAGACCGCCCCGCCCCGAGAAGGAGACCTCATGTCCGTCCCCGCAGAGCCCGCCAGCACTCCCCGCATCTTCGTGGCGATCACCCCTCAAGAGCTCGGAGTCCTCTACTCCGAGGCGGCTCTGGAGCGGCTGCGGGGCGTGGGCGAGGTGGTGCTCCCGCCGGAGAGCGGCGACTCCCGGATCCGCCTCCCCGAGGGCATCGCCGACGACTACGACGTGCTGATCACGTCCTGGAGCACCGCGCCCTTCGATCCCTCGGTGCTGAGCGGGTCACGGCTGAAGTACGCCGCGCACACCGCCGGCACCGTGCGAGGCCTGTTCCCCAAGCAGGTGCTCGAGCAGGGGCTGCGGCTCGTTCAGGGCGGCTCTGCGGCGATGGCCACCGCGGTGGCGGAGCTCGCGCTCACCTTCACCCTTGTACTGCTGCGCGATGTGCACTCGATGGACCGTCGCCTGCAGGCGACGCATGATTGGAGGGCCGGCGGCTCCGGCACCCTCACCCATGGCATCCGGGAGCAGACCATCGGCGTGCTGAGCCTGTCCCGGGTGGGTCGTGAGTACGTCTCGATGGTGCGCGGGCTGGGCGTCCAGGAGGTGCTCGCCCACGACCCCTTCGCCACGGAGGACGACGCCGCAGCGCTCGGGGTGCAGCTGGTGGGACTGGCGGAGCTGTGCGAACGCAGCGATGTGCTCGCGATCCACGCTCCCGTCACCGACGAGACCCGGGGGATGCTCGATGCCGACATGATCGCGCGACTTCGCGACGGTGCGACCGTGCTCAACACCGCCCGCTCCGCCGTGATCGATATGGAGGCGCTGACCACCGAGCTGGTCGCGGGCCGGCTGCGCGCAGGGCTGGATGTGTTCGACGTCGAGGCGTTGGCGGAGAACTCCCCTCTCTACGGGCTCGACAACGTGCTGATCACCCCGCACGTGGCCGGAGGGACCGTCGAGGCGCGACGAGCCCAGGGCGACGGGGTGGTGCAGGAGATCTCGGCATTCCTCTCCGGCGCTCCCCTGCGCTACGAGGTGACGGCGGAGATCTACGACCGGCTCTCCTGAGAAGTCTCGGGCGCGGTGACGTCTCGGGCGCGGGGAGGTCTCGGGCGAGGTCGCGAATCTCGGGCGCGGTCGCGAATCGGTGGAGTGCCTGGCGCACATCTGACATGCTTTCGGTGACACTTCCACCGGACGCCTTCCCGCTGTCCGGATCACGCCACCCAGGGGGACCTATGAGCGAGACCAGCACGACCGACGAGCAGGTCACGATCTACACGGCCTACGAGATCGACTTCATGCTCGGGCTGCGAGACACCGAGAGCGGCAGGATCACCCGCGAGCAGATCGGGCTGCGCTCCGCGCCCGCAGCAGCCCAGGAGTTCGTCACCGCAGCCGTCACCTCCGGGCTCCGCGCCCGGGGGAAGGTCGAGCGCTCGGCGGACGGCCAGTGGCTGCTGGGAGAGGAGGGCCAGGTGGTCGCCACCGCGCTGACCGCCGCCGATCGCTGGCTGGGGATCGCGCTGGCCGAAGGCGAGGCGATGCGCATGGCCTTCATCATCAAGGCCAATGAGGCCATCCTCATGCTCACCCAGGACGAGCTGGATTCGTTCGTGGTCACCGCCCTGCCGAGCAGCGATCAGGTGCCCGCCTCAGTCTCCGACATCGTGCTGGCCTTCCTCGGGGAGGGCAACGAGCGGACCGTCTCGCTGCGCCGCACCGATATCGCCGCCCCGGAGGACCCCACCCCGCTGATGTTCCATGCGGAGGCGGACGGCAGCTGGAAGATCGGGCATCTTCCGTTGGACGACGAGGGCATCCTCGGGGTCTCCGACGTGGACGCGGGCGGGGTGGCGGAGGCGACTCGGGTCCTGTGGGACGACGGCATCAGCCAGGCTCCCGGCACCGTCGCCAGCTGAGAGAACCAGTCGCCGGCGAGAACGCCACCGGAGCCAGACCCCGACGGCGTCGGACCCCCGGTCTCAGACTGCGGGTCCGACGCCGTCCCCGCGCCGCGCCCGGGCCTGCTGCAGCCGTTCCCGCAGTCCTCGATAGGCGCGCCGGATCCGCACCATCAGGTAGATGCCGAGGCCGAGCAGCACGAGGGCGAGCACACCGGCGAGCGCGGGCAGCAGAACAGTGAGCAGCCCCATCACCACCGCGGCGACGTCCTCCCCGGTGGAGACCAGGGCGTTGGAGACCGGCTCCGGCGAGACGTTCACCGCGGCGCGCGCAGTTGCCTTGGCGGCGTGGGAGCCGAAGGCCGCGGCGGCACCGAGCACCGCCATCACGATGGCGGTGCTGGTGTCGGTCTCGCCCCCCAGCAGGAACCCGATCGCCCCGCCGGCGATCGGACGGATCACGGTGTGCAGCTGGTCCCAGAAGGAGTCGAGGAAGGCGATCTTGTCCGCTGCGAAGTCCACCAGCAGCAGGATGGCGGTGATCACCAGCAGATCGGTGCGCTGCAGCACCTCAGGGACCTGTTCGAGGTTCATCAGCCTGCCGGACAGTCCCAGCAGGAAGACCATGAAATAGGGCCGGACCCCGCTGACCCAGCCCGATCCCAGGGTCATCATCAGTGCTTCCATGGCTCTCCTCCGTGGTGCTTCCGCAGGGGTCGATCTCTCGGGCTCGGTGGCTCAGAAGGCGCCGCGAGCGGCCTTCTCCTGCTTCCTCAGCTCGATCCGCAGGGTGCGGATGTCCTGCCCCGATGGCTGGGACCAGGTCCAGACATGCCGGTCGAAGGCGGGCATCAGCACGCGGGAGCCGTCGCGCAGCCGCAGCGCTGCGGTGAGCCAGTGCACCGGATGGACCACCCGCGATTCGATCGCGATGATGTCCCGCCAGGGGACCTCTCGGGAACGGAAGGCGCCCACCACCCGCAGCCCGCGCTCGGTGATCTCCACTCGTGAGCGGGCGGTGCCCAGCGCCACCAGGACGAAGCGCAGCCCCAGCAGCAGCAGGATCAGCCCGATCGCGCCGAGTGCGAGCATCACGATCAGCCGGCCGATCTCCGGCGCATGGCCGTCCTCCACTCCGAGCGAGAGCAGCAGGATACCGACCGCGGCGATGACCGTGCCGCCCAGCAGCAACGCGGCGGCCACCGCACGCAGCAGGGTGTCGCGGGTGGCGGCGACCGGGAACAAGGCCCGAACAGTACCGCCGGTGCCGGGCCGTGCGCTCCCCTGACGGTGACCGCGGCGCAGGTCCGAGACCATGCGCTCGACCGTCGCATTGCTGCGGGTGTAATCGGGCAGGGCGGTGCGCGGACCGGTCTCGGGTCCGATCTGCCGGGGGATGGTCATGCCCTCACAGTAATGCGGCTCGTCGCCGCCTGCGCGTAGTGTGCTGAGCATGTCCTCGAACGGCCCTTCCGCCCCCCGCTTCCGCCGGCCCGCTCCGCTGTACGCGTCGGTCGCCGAGACCATCCCCGGCGAGCCCGACCCCGCCGCCTCGGCGGATCTGGCGCACGATTCCGCGCGGGCGCTGCTGGATGGGGTCTTCCACAGCTCTGATCCCGAGGTCGTGGAGCGGGTCGTGGCGCTGGCCGCCCAGGACGGCCTGACCGACCTCAGCGCCTTGTGGTCCGGAGCTCCTGCTTCGACCCTGCCTGGGGCGCTGTGGCGGCTGTACGTGCTCCACACCTGGGTGCAGCAGGTCGGGGACGAGGTCGTGCTCCGCTACCGCGCGGGATCACGCACGGTTCCCGGGCTGAGGTATCTCTCCGGCTTCGCCGAGCCACCGGACGTTCCGCAGGTCCAGCGGACGATGGACGACATCCTGCGTGGAGCGTTCACCGGGGATCTCGGCCTCGCGCTGCGCAGAGCCGGCGCGGTCGCCACGATCATCGCCCACGGCACCGCCCATCTGGCGGATGAGGACCGGGACGATGCGCGCACCCGACAGGCCGAGCGGCTCCTGCGCACCGGCGAGGAGCTCTCGGCGGCAGGCCGCTACGCCGAGGCAGGCCTGCTGGACTGACGCCGGACGACGGCACGACCGCGCCAGAGGGGCGCACGACGCAGCGGGAGCGAGGCGCGGAAGTTTCGCGCGGGAGTCGCGGGAGTGAGGCGCGGAGTGAGGCGCTCGCCATATCGCGGCGGGCATCCATTTGCCTCATGCCCGGGCCGGTGCCCTACGATGGACAGGCGCCGGGCCGCGGTTGCCCCGGGCTCCAACATTTGCCGCTTCGAGCGGCCTTCGCGCCGACAGGCGCATCCCGGTCCGGCGCCTCATCATCACGAATCCGGTCCGCGCAGCCCCTCCGGGCCGCAGCGACGTCATGCGCCCCAGGCGCGAGGAGGCGACCCGAGGTGATGCAGTTCCTCTCCCGGTTCTTCCCACAGCGCACCGAGCGTCCGCTGTACGACCTCTTCGCGGAGCTCGCCGAGCTGCTGGTGCAGTCCGCCGACACCCATTCGAAGCTGCTCGGCCACGGATACCGGGAGCGCACTCGCATCGCACCGCGGCTGCACGAGCAGTCGACGGTCGCCGAGGAGCTGTGCCGACGCATCGCCGAGCGGCTCGCCCAGTCCCTGATCACCCCCTATGAGGCCGAGCTGCTGTACGACCTCGCGCTCACAATGGCGGATGCGGTGGACTCCATGGAGCACACTGCGGAGCTCCTGGTCATTTCCCGCGTGGGACAGCTGCCCACCCCGCTGCTGGATGCGGCCAAGGGCATTGAGCGTGCTGCCGAGTACACGGTCGCCGCGAGCTGGAAGCTGTCGCGCATCCGGGAGCTGGGCGACTACTACGACCAGGTCCGGAAGCTCACTCGGCAGGGAGAGAGGCTGATCCGCAGGGCGCTCGGCGAGCTGTACTCGCGAGGCGGCTCCGTCCAGGAGCTGATGCCCCTGCATGACGTCTCCGGGTCGATCCGGCACACGATCGCTCTGCAGGAACGTATCGCGCGGCTGACCGATCTGCTGCGGGTCAAGGACGCCTGAGTGACGACGCTGATGCTCGTGCTGGTCGTCGTCCTGGCACTCGCGATGGCGTATATGAACGGCTTCCACGATGCGTCCAACGCCGTCACCACGACGATCACGACCAGAACGCTTCGGGAGTCGACCGCTCTGGCCCTGGCCGCGATCCTCAACGTGCTGGGTGCCCTGCTGGGGATGATGCTGATCGTCGCCTCCGCACCGTGGGCGCTGCGGCTGCTGGGGATGACGCCGCTGACGCAGGAGACCGCCGGGCAGCCGGATGTGCTCGGGCTGGTCCTGATCGCGATCATGCTCGCGACCATCGGCTGGGATCTGCTCACCTGGTGGCTCGGGATGCCCTCGTCCACCTGGCATGCCTTCTTCGGCTCCACGGTGGGGGTCTCGCTCGCGATCGGGGCTCCTGCGGCCTGGGAGCGGCTCGGGCTGCTGCTGGTCGTCTCCCTCGTCGGCCCGGTGCTGTCCGCGGTGATCGCCTACCTGCTGATGCAGCTCGTGCTGGTCCTGGGCCGGCATGAGCGGCTGCTGCGGGGACACCTCCGCTTCGCCCAGACCGTCTCCGCCGGGGCTGTCGCCACGGGTCACGGGCTCAACGACTCCCGGCTGCCCCTCGCGGTGATCGTGATCGCTTTCGCCACCACGGGCGGCCACCCGTCGTACGCAGTCGCCCTCATGGTCGCGGTCGCCATCGCGATCGGATTCGGCACGCTGGTGGGCGGCCACCGCATCATCCGCGTGCTCGGCCGGCACCTGACCGATCTGAACGTGGCGCAGGGTCTCGCGGCGGAGACGTCCGCCGCGGTCACCATGTCGCTGGGACTGTTCGGCCTCGGGTCTCCCGTCTCGACCTCCCATGCCCTGGCCTCGAGCGTGGTCGGTGCAGGTGTCGCGCAGGGGCTGCGGAATGTGCGCTGGCAGGTCGCTGGCAGGATCCTGCTGATCTGGCTGGCAACTCCTCTGGCGTGCGCCGTGGTGGGCGCGGCGCTGGTGGGGACGATGCTGGCGATGAGCTCCCGCTGAACCTGCCCGCCTGCGGAGCGGGGACTCGGTGTCCTCGGAGGATCGACCACTATCCTGTGGCCTTCCGTGCCGTACCCAGAAGGAGCCCCGATGTCCGACGGTGAGTCCACGACGCCTGCGCCGCGCCAGCGCCCCAGCTACGGACTGCCCGGGCCGACGCCGACCTCCGCTCCCAGAGCGGACGCGGCGCCGCAGTTCGGCCCCCAGAACGACGGCGAGCAGAACTACGGCACGCAGGGCTACGGATCCCAGGGCTACGGCAGCCAGAACTACGGCAGCCAGAACTCCGGAACTCAGGGCTACGGCTCCTTCGGCACCGACCCCTACGCGCCGCAGACCGGCCCGCTGC
Organism: Brachybacterium sp.; assembly: GCF_052095815.1. Classification (NCBI taxonomy): domain Bacteria; kingdom Bacillati; phylum Actinomycetota; class Actinomycetes; order Micrococcales; family Dermabacteraceae; genus Brachybacterium; species Brachybacterium sp. The sequence goes on from NZ_JBQDLF010000008.1 coordinate 52,440, forward strand.
CTGCCTCCGTCCGTTCGGGCCCCGGTGCCCCCGGCGGATCCGGCGCCGCCCCTCGCAGGCGACGCGGGCTGTGGCCGCTGATCATCGGCCTGGTGCTGCTGGTCGTGATCGGTCCCGCCGCGACGATCGGCGGGATCGTATGGTCGGTCGGCTCGCTCGTCGGCGACGCCACCGAGGGCCCGGTCCCGATGCAGGGGGCGACCGCCGACATCGAGGTGCCCGCCAACGAGATGCTGATCGTGTACGTCCCCCTGGCAGATGCGGCCGCCGCTGAATGCACCGCCGAGGGCTCGACGCCCGGCGCGGTGACCACGGTGCCCAGCTCGACCGAGACCACCTTCGGCGACGGGTCGCAGTACGTCCAGGTGCTCGGCGTCGCCGCTCTGGAGGACACCACGGTGACGGTCTCCTGCACCGGGACCGACGCCCCCGCCCACCTCGGCCCGTACAGCATGCTCTCGATGGCGGCCCCGCTGCTGATCGGCCCGGTCATCGGCGTGATCGCGGGCCTGATCGGGCTGGTGCTCACGATCATCGGGATCGTGCTGCTGGTGAAGTCGCGGCGGTCCTGAGGTCTCGGGACCACGAGCCGTCTCAGCCCGCAGTCACACTCGGTGCCGGGAGCGTCGCCCTGACCTAGAGTGTCGTGACGACCCCGAACTCGAGGATGGAGTGGTGATCATGCACCCCCGTGCAGGCCAGAAGGCACTTGAGGAGGATCTCGTCGACGTCGATGCGCTCCTCGACGCGTATTACGACCTCCACCCGGATCCTGCGGACCCCGATCAGGCCGTCTCCTTCGGCACCTCCGGGCACCGGGGGTCCTCGCTCGACACGGCCTTCAACGAGGACCACATCGCCGCGACCACGCAGGCCATCGTCGAGTACCGCGCCGCGGAGGGCATCCGCGGGCCGCTGTTCGTCGGCCGCGACACCCATGCCCTCTCCCGTCCCGCCTTCGACACCGCACTCGAGGTGCTGATCGGCAACGACGTCGCCGCCCAGGTCGACTCGCTGGACGGCTACACCCCCACCCCTGCCGTCTCCCACGCGATCCTCACGCACAACCGAGGTCGGGCTGCGAACGATCCGGGCCGTGCAGACGGCATCGTGATCACCCCGAGCCACAACCCGCCGCGTGACGGTGGTTTCAAGTACAACCCTCCCCATGGCGGTCCCGCGGACACCGACGCGACCTCCTGGATCGCTGACCGGGCCAACCAGCTGCTGACGGAGGGGCTGCGGGGTGTGCGCCGGCATGGCCGACAGAAGGCCCTCCAGGATGCCGGGCGTTACGACTTCCTGCACACCTATGTGGCGGACCTGCCTAACGTGGTCGACATCGAGGCGATTCGTCGCGCCGGGGTGCGGATCGGCGCTGATCCGCTGGGCGGCGCCGCGGTGGACTACTGGGCCGAGATCGGGGAGATGCATGATCTCGACCTGACAGTGGTCAATCCGGAGGTGGATCCCCGCTGGTCCTTCATGACGCTGGACCGCGACGGGAAGATCCGCATGGACTGCTCGAGCCCGTGGGCGATGGCCTCGCTGCTCGAGAAGCGCGACGAGTACGACATCGCCACCGGCAACGACGCGGATGCGGATCGCCACGGCATCGTCACCCCCGATGGCGGGCTGATGAACCCCAACCACTATCTCGCCACCGCGATCCGCTACCTCTTCGCGCATCGCCCGAACTGGCCGGCCACCGCGAAGGTCGGCAAGACGGTCGTCTCCTCGAGCCTGATCGATCGCGTGGTGGCCTCCCTGGGCCGCGAGCTGTACGAGGTGCCGGTGGGCTTCAAGTGGTTCGTGCCGGGTCTGATCGACTCCTCCGTCGGCTTCGGCGGCGAGGAGAGCGCCGGTGCCTCCTTCCTGCGGCGCGATGGCTCGGTGTGGACCACGGACAAGGACGGGATCATCCTGGCGCTGCTCGCCTCCGAGATCCTGGCAGTCACCGGCCGCTCCCCCAGCACGCTGCACGCCGAGCTGGTCGAGGAATTCGGCAGCAGCGCCTACGCCCGGATGGACGCTCCGGCCAACCGCGAGCAGAAGGCGAAGCTCAAGGCGCTCAGCCCCGAGCAGGTCAGTGCGACCGAGCTGGCCGGCGAGCCGATCGTCTCGGCGATCACCGAGGCTCCTGCCGGTGGCGCGATCGGAGGCCTGAAGGTCTCCACGGAGTCGGCCTGGTTCGCCGCGCGACCCTCCGGCACCGAGGACATCTACAAGATCTACGCCGAGTCCTTCAAGGGTGAGGAGCACCTGAGCCAGGTGCAGGACGCTGCGAAGGCCCTCGTCGACGAGGTGCTCGCAGACTGACAGTGCTGTGACGGAGCGCCGGGTCCCCGCAGGGGTCTCGGCGCTCCGTCTTTTCTCCGCTCCGGCCTTTTCGCTTCCCCGACCTTTTCGCTTCCCCGGCCCTTCCTCCGCATCGGCCCTTCCTCCGCATCGGCCTCCGCGGCCGCTTGTCCATGGTGACGACTGGGCAGGTGCCTGTTCGTCTCCGTGCTCCCGTGGTGCTTCCGGAACATTTCTCCGAGGTTCGCCCGGGGCGATCACGATGACCTCAGCGACCGACGCTGCGAGCGCAAATCGACGGCTGACCAGCATCCATGCAGGTCGACGGCAAAGCCTTGGTCAAGCCAAGGTCAACATTGCGTGGATCACGCTGGCGTGGCGCCATGCACAGCACCCTTGCGCCCACCCCGGAGGCGATGAACGATGGGGTCGAAAGTAAAGGTTCGGTAGGGTAATGTGCTCCGTCGGGCCCACCGAAGATGATGCCGACCGCAGCCACCGAGCTCGCGACCATGGAGGAGGGGGACCACGACTATGCGACTGCGCTCACGTCTGTGTGCCTGCTCCGCCGCTCTCGCCATGGCTCTTCCCGTCGCGACGGCACCCGCTCTGGCCGAGATGCTGGACCTCGAGACCACTCAGTCCGCCCCCGCCGAGCCCGACAGCACCCCACCGGAAGGCTCGAACCAGGAGCCCCCCGATGAGGAGAGTGCCGAGACCGAGGAGCTCCCGAGCGAGAAGCCCACCGTGGAGGGCGACGCCCCCGAGCCGCTCCCGGACGAAGAGCCTCCCGAAACATCCGCAGCACCCGAAGAGGATCCGCAGACCGATGACGATCTGCAGCACGACGGCGATCCACAGACCGATGATGACTCGCAGACTGATGACGACTCACAGACTGATGACGACACTCAGCACGAGCCCACGCACCCGGTCGAGGACCCCGTCATCGAGGATGACTGCGAGGACGACTCGGTCATCCCGGCGCTGCTGCTCACCACCCTCGACGATGAGTGCTCCGGCGAGGAGCAGTCACCCCCAGCCGACGGCACGGAATCTGTCACGGACGCCGAAACGTCGAGCAGCACCCCGCCCACGATCAGCACCCCCGGCAGCCTTCCCAGCGGAGGCACCAACGGGAGCGGGACCGGACAGCCATCCCTGACTCCAGGGCCGTCGACATCGCCCAACACCTCACCCTCGACCTCTTTGCCGGCACCCAGCCCGAGTGAGAGCCCGACGGACGGCTCTGACCAGCCCGATCCACCGGACCCCAGCGTTCCCGAACAGCCCACAGAGGATCCCGAGGAGCCGCCGGAGAGCCCGACCCCATCGGAAGAGCCGACGCCCGTGGAGAAGCCCGCCACCGACGACGCCACCGAGGGCACTCCCACCGAGGAGCCCGCCCCCGACGCCAGTGCCGATGCAGAGCCGGAGACGACGCCCACGGATCCCGAATCCGCACCCGTCGAACCCGTCGAACCCGTCGAACCCTCCGCGCAGCCCGAGACCGCTCAGCCAGACAACGCGCAGCGTGACACTGCCCCGCCCGCCCCCGAGGAGCCGTCGGCGCCTCCGACGAGCAGCTCCGCGGTGGAGAGCGAGAGCAACGAGACCACTGAGATCAGCGGCGTCGGCGCCGAGACACCGAGCTCTCCCCCTCCGCCGTCACCGCAGTCCGGCGCCGGCCATGATGAAGGCGGCCCGGTGGTCCGGCTGTTCAACGCGATCTCGGAGGACAGCGGCTCCGGCTTTGGCCAGATGCGCCAGGTGCTGATCGCCGCGCTCGGCATCGGCTTCCTGACCACTGCCGGCTTCGTCGGCGCGACCTGGCATCACCGCGCCAGCACCGGGAAGCACGACACCGACGCGTAACCGAGGCCTGAAAGCCCCGACAAGGCCCCGACGCCCCCGGCTCCCCGAGGTGAACAATGCCGTCGTGGGCTCCACAGCGAGCCCCCAGCAGGTGAGCTCAGCGCTCCTCGAGCAGCTCCCGGGCGCGCGCGATGATGCCCGGCACGCTCTCGCGCATCTCGCGGATCGTGCGGTCGAACGCTCCCTGCCCCTCGTACCAGGGGTCCTCGACGGCAAGCTCCGTGGGCAGCGCCGCCGGGTCCGCGCCCGGCTCGAACCGCCGCCACATCGCGATCTGGGGAACGGCCGAACCCTCGGGTGCCTGCTCGACCATCCGCCGCAGCCGCTGCGCGTGATCGGCGGTCATCGGCAGCACCAGATCCCAGGCCAGCAGCTCCGTCAGATGGATCGTGCGGGCGGTGTGCTCGAAGGGCCGCACATAACCTGATCGCTCGAGAGCGAGCTCGGTGCGGTCATCCATCGGCATCCCCTCGGCTTCCCAGCTGGTACCGGCCGACCCCACCTCCACCTTCCCGACCAGGTCGCTCTCCAGGATCGCGGCGCGCAGCATCACCGCGGCGGCCGGGGATCGACAGACGTTGCCGGTGCAGACGGTGAGCAGGCGAATGGGCGACATCCCCCTATTGTGTCAAGCTCGGGGCGCTGCGCGCGCAGAACCGCCGGGGAACGTACACTGGTGACGGGAGTGCATGCGGTGCCCGCGGCAGCGCGAGAGCATGATCGCCAGGGCATGATGGCCCGTGACCACGCAACGACGGCTCAGGAGGACACCCATGGCCGACATTATCCGCGCCCACGACGACGACTGGTCGCTCGTGCGCGAGATCCGTCTTCGGTCCCTCAGCACGGACCCGGCCGCCTTCGGGCAGAGCTGGGACAAGGAATCCACCTATGAGGACTCGGTCTGGGAGCAGCGCGTGCGCGATGCCGCCTGGTTCCTGGCCGTCGAGGACGGACAGCCGGTCGCCGTGGTGGCGGCCCGGCGCGAGGAGGACTCCCCCGCCAACGAGCGCGAGCTCCAGGCCATGTGGGTCACCCCGAACTCTCGCCACTCCGGGATCGCCGGGAAGCTCGCCGAGGCGATCTTCGACTGGTCCCGCGAGGACGGCGCAGACACGATCACCCTGTACGTGGGCCCCCGGAACACGGGTGCTCGCGCCCTGTACGAGAGCCTCGGATTCGCCGACACCGGTGACCGCTGGGAGATCGTCGAGGACGATCCCGATGGGGCCTGGCTGAAGATGGCCCGCGGTCTCTGACGCCCGGTGGGCATCAGCACTCGGCTGACCTCCGCCCGCGCCGGGCTCCGTTCGCTGGCCGCGCGCGGCGGTGACGACCGTCCGCACTGGGCGGCACGCATCGAGAACGTCAAGAACACCGCCGTCGGTCATGCCCTGCGTCGGCTCAGCTGGGATCTGCGGCTGCAGCCCTTCCACGGCTACGGCTCCACCGAGCGGGTCCGGGTGCTGGCGAAGGTGCTGTACGCCTCCCCCGGCACCCCCGCAGACTTCCACGACCAGCCGGTCCACGACCTGCGCACGATGGCGGTGCGCGGCTGGCGGAACTTCGCCGGGCAGGTCGCGCCGCACCGCACCGTACAGATCCTGCTGGGTGATCAGCAGTTCACCGCGCGCGCGGACCGCACTGGCATCGTGGACGCGATGCTCGAAGTCTCCCTGCCCCCCGGCCAGCATCAGGCCGTGCTCTGGACCGTCGCCGGCAACGAGGTCACCGCGGACGTGACCGTCTTCGCGCCGGAGACCGAGGTCGGCATGGTCAGCGACATCGACGACACCGTGATGGTGACCTGGCTGCCGCGCCCGCTGCTGGCCTTCTGGAACGCCTTCGTCGTCCACCAGTCCTCCCGCCAGGTGGTCCCGGGAATGCCGATGCTCTACCAGCGCCTGGTGCGCGAGCACCCGGCGATGCCGGTGTTCTACCTGTCCACCGGCGCGTGGAACGTCTTCCCCGTGCTCAAGCGCTTCCTCTACCGCAACGGCTATCCCGATGGCCCGCTGCTGCTGACCGACTGGGGCCCCACCAACACGGGCTTCTTCCGCTCCGGTCCCGAGCACAAGCATCGCGCCCTCGAGCAGCTGGCCACCGAATATCCCCACATGCGGTGGATCCTGGTGGGTGACGACGGGCAGCACGACCCCACGATCTACGCCGAGTTCGCCGCGCGCCACCCCGAGCTGGTCGAGACGATCGCGATCCGCCAGCTCACCGAGCCCGAGCAGCTGCTCGCGCACGGCTCGCGCCGCCCGCTCCAGGACGCGGCGCCCGCGAACGGCTCTCCGCTCACCCTCGCCGCTCCCGACGGCCACGGGCTCCTCGCCGAGTTCCAGAGGGCCGGGAAGATCTCCTCATGACGACGTCATCCCTCGAGACCGGGAAGCACAGAGAGATCCTGCTGCGCACCGCCCACGACGACGACGCAGACGCCGTGGCCGTCCTGGTGCAGGCCGCCTACCGAGGCGAGGGCGGCTGGACCACCGAAGCGCATCTGGTGGACGGTCAGCGCACCGATGCGCAGGAGGTCCGCGGGATGCTCGCGGACCCCGCGGTGTCGCTGCTGGTCGCTGAGCTCGCCGGGCCCGACGGTTCCTCCGGGCCCGCCGGTGAGGTGGTGGGCTGCTGCTACACCCGCCGCGAACCCACCGACGCCGACGGGGTAGACCGTGCCGAGCTGGGCCTGTTCGCCGTGCACCCCTCGGTACAGTCCCGAGGCCTCGGCGCCCGCCTGCTCGAGGCGCAGGCCGAGCACCAGCGCACCGCCGGGGTGGACATGCTCATGATCCAGGTGCTGCAGTCCCGGCCAGAGCTGCACGCCTGGTACGAGCGCCACGGTTTCGTTCCCACCGGGCACAGCGTCCCCTTCGCAGGCGAGGCCGACTGGTTGAAGGTCGAGGGGCTCGGGATGGACGTCATGGAGCGGCCACTCTGCGCACTCTGAGCGGAGAACCCCCTGTCCAGAGGCGGTTTCTCCGACTAGTCTCAGAGGATGAACACCGACGTCCATCACCCCTCCGCAGCCCGCTACGACCGCACCCCATACCGTCGCGTCGGCCGATCCGGCGTGCTGCTGCCCCCGATCTCACTGGGCTTCTGGCAGAACTTCGGCGAGAACCGCGACCCGCTCACCCTGCGCACGATCGTCCGCCGTGCCTTCGACCTCGGTGTGAACCACTTCGACCTGGCCAACAACTACGGCCCTCCGCCCGGCAGCGCCGAGACCCATGTGGGCCGCATCCTCGCGCAGGACTTCCGCCATCACCGCGACGAGCTGGTGATCTCCACCAAGGCCGGATACCGGATGTGGGACGGGCCGTTCGGCGACGGCGGGTCTCGCAAATACCTGCTGAACTCGCTGGATCAGTCCCTGGAGCGCCTGGGGCTGGAGGACGTGGACATCTTCTACCACCACCGCGAGGATCCCGAGACCCCGCTCGAGGAGACGATGGGCGCGCTCGCCCATGCGGTGCGCAGCGGCAGGGCGCTCTATGTCGGCGTCTCGAACTACTCCCCCGAGAAGACCCGGCAGGCCGCGCGGATCCTTGCGGATCTCGGCACCCCGCTGCTGATCCATCAGCCCTCGTACTCGATGTTCAACCGGCATATCGAGAACAGCCTGCTCGATGTCGTCGGCGAGCTCGGGGTGGGCCTGGCGGCCTTCTCCCCGCTCCAGCAGGGTCTGCTCACCAACCGGTACCTCTCCGGCGTGCCGCAGAGCTCGCGCGCCGCCGGCACCTCGTCCTCCCTCTCCGAGCAGCAGGTCCTGGGCGAGGACTACCAGTCGCGGGTGCGCGGTCTGTCCCAGATCGCCCACGAGCGCGGCCAGAGCCTGGCCCAGCTCGCGCTGGCCTGGGCGCTGCGGCACCGGCAGGTCAGCACCGCGCTGGTCGGAGCCTCGTCGGTGACGCAGCTCGAGCAGAACGTCGCCACCCTCGAGAACCTCGAGCTGACCGACGAAGAGCTCACCCGGATCGATGAGTTCGCCATCGACGGCACCGCCAGGCGCTGAGCTGCCCTTGCACGACGCCCGATCCGGATCCCGGTCCTGCCCCTGCACGCCCCCGCCCCCACCCCTTAACCGCTCCCGCACGACATCGAGTGTTTGGTTCTGTGCACTGGGGGGGACCAGTGGTGCACAGAACCTACGACTCGATGAGTTGCCGCGGGCAGAGGGACTGCCGCGGGCAGAGGGGCTGCCGTAGGCGGATGAGCTGCTGCGGCGGGCGGGCTGCCGCGGGCGGGAATCAGCCGGTGTTCTTCAGCCCCGCCGCGACGCCGTTGATGGTGGTCAGCAGTGCACGCTGCAGCTCAGGAGAGAGCTCCTCGCCGCGCTCGGTGGCGGCACGGGCCCGCTGCAGCATCGCGACCTGCATGTAGGAGATCGGATCCAGGTACCGGTCGCGCACCGCGAGGGTGCGCTTGAGCACCGGCTGATTGTCCAGCAGGCCCAGCACCCCGGTGAGCCGCTCGATCTCGGCGACCGAGAGCTCGTACTCCGCCTTGATACGGTCGAACAGCGGCCACAGCCGCTCCGGCACCAGCGAGTGCACGTAGTGCGCGGCGATCGCCATGTCCGTCTTCGCGAGCGTCATCTCGACGTTGCTGATCACGGTGCGGAAGAAGTGCCAGTTGCGGTACATCTCGTGCAGATCAGGCTCGAGCCCTGCCTCGCGCGCGGCCTTCAGGCCGGAGCCGGCACCGAACCAGCCGGGCACGATCTGCCGCGACTGGGTCCAGCCGAACACCCACGGGATCGCCCGCAGGCCGTCCAGGCCCTTCTCGGAGGTCGCGCGCTTGGAGGGGCGCGAGCCGATGTTCAGGTCACCGAGCTGCTCGACCGGCGTCGAGGTCACGAAGTACTCCGGCAGATCCGGGTCGTCCGCCAGCGTGCGATAGCGCGCATAGGAGGCATCAGAGACCTGCTGCATGACCTCGCCGAAGCGGTCCAGCTGCTCAGGCGTCGAGCGCGGGGAGGTGTGCAGTGCGGAGCCCTCGAGCACCGCCGCCAGCGACAGGTCCAGGTTCTCCCGGGCCAGCGTGGGCAGCGTGTACTTGTCCGAGATGACCTCGCCCTGCTCGGTGAACTTGATCTCGCCCTCGAGCACGCCGTACGGCTGGGCCAGGATCGCGTCATACGTCGGGCCGCCACCACGGCCGACGGAACCGCCGCGGCCATGGAACAGGCGCAGCGTCACCCCGTGGCGGGCGGCGACATCGCGCAGCTGGCGCTGCGCCTGATGGATCTCCCACTGGCTGGTGATGACGCCGGAGTCCTTGTTGCCGTCGGAGTAGCCGAGCATGACCTCCTGGAGGTCGCCGCGCAGGCGCACGATCTCCCGGTAGGACGGATCACTGAGCATCTCGTCGAGGATCTCCCCGGCGTGACGCAGCTCGGCGACCTCCTCGAGCAGCGGTGCGAAGCTGATGTCCGAACGGTTCTGGTCGCCGCCGGGCAGGGTGACCAGGCCGGCTTCACGAGCCAGCAGGGCGACGGCGAGGATGTCGTCGGCACCGTGCGTCATCGAGACGATGTAGGTCTCGATCGAGGACTGGCCGTACTGCCGATGGGCGTCCCGGATCTCGCCGAACACCTTGTAGGTGGTGCGGGTGGCGTCATCGAGGATCGTCTCGTCTTCGGCGAGCGCGGTGCCGACCAGCGGGCGCCGGCTCGCGAGCTCCGCGGCCAGCACCTTGGTGCGCTCCTCGCGGCTGAGCTCCATGTAGGGCCGGTCCAGCTCTCCGACACGGTCGAAGAGACGGGCCAGCACCTCATGGTGCTTCTCAGAGTGCTCGCGCACGTCGAGGACGGCGAGGTTGAGGCCGGATCCGGCGAGGACCTGCTGGGCGACGGCGATCGCACCGTCGGCCGCTCGGCGTCCGCCGTGGCGGTTCAGGGCGCCGCGCAGGATGCTGAAGTCGTCCTGCAGCTCCTCGGAGTCGTAGTAGTCCTTGCCGTGGACATGCGGCTCGCCGGTGCGGATCCGCTCGCCGGTGGCCTTGAGCTTGGCGCGCATGGTGCCGAGCTTGAGCCGGTAGGGCTCCTGCTCGAACATCCGCTGCTGCACTTCGTCGACCTCGGACTCGAAGGCGAGGTCCGCGTCGATGCTCGCGCGCAGCTCCTCGTCCTGACCGGTCATCTCGCTGGAGATCGACAGGTCGCCGATGAGCTCGGAGACGACATCGATCGCGAGCTCGACCGCGGTCTCGGCCTGGAGCTGTAGCACCTCGCGGGTGACCTCCGCGGTGACGAACGGGTTGCCGTCGCGGTCGCCACCGATCCAGGAGCCGAAGCGCAGCGGCACCTGACGCTCGCGCAGGTCGGCGCCATGGGCACGCAGCTCCTCGCGCAGGTCGTCGAGGAAGCCCGGCATGGTCTGGCGGTACAGCTGGGTCAGGTAGTAGAGCACATTGCGCGACTCGTCCTGGGGGGTGGGACGCTGGCGGCGCAGCTCGTCCGTCTGCCACAGGGACTCGATGAGCTCGGAGAGCAGGTGATCCTGCCTGCGCCGCTCGGGGGTGCCGTCCTCGGTGTCGTTCTCGAGGATGTCCGAGATCTTGCGGAGCTTGGTCAGCACCGCCCGACGGGATGCCTCGGTGGGGTGAGCGGTGAAGATCAGGCGCACGTCGAGCGAGTCGACGGCCTCCTGCAGGCCCTCAGCGCCGACGGACTCGTGGACGGCCGCGACGGTGCGCGGGACCCAGGACTCGGAGGCCGGACGTTCCTGCAGGGAGCGCACGCGGTAGACCTGCTCGGCCGCATTGGCCAGCAGGAAGTACTGGGCGAACGCCCGGGTCAGAGCAGTGGCCTGCTCGATGGGGAGCTCGGCGAGACGGTTCTGGACGTCCTGGGCGCTGGCCTCGGAGTCCGAGGACTTCGCATCCTTGGTGAGCTTGCGGACCTGCTCGACGAGGTCGAGCATCTCCTGACCGTGCTGGTCGGCCAGCGTGCGGCCGAGCAGGGTCGACAGTCGTCGGACGGTCGCTCGCAGTGGGGCGTCGATATGGGGATCGTCGCCGACGACGGGGAACTCGCTCGTCAAGGTCGGGACGGCGATGGCGTCGGTATCTGGCACAGGGCCTCCTGGGGTCGGCACGCCGAGTAGCGGCCGCCGACACAAGCAGGGCGACCGCGTCGGCGCGGAACGAACGGGCACAGACTACAGCGAGGAGCCGTCGGCGCACCCGCAGGGGACAGTCCGCGGACCGCAGCAGGTCAGCCTGCGGTCCGCGACGGGTCTTTCAGAGCACGGCGCGCAGGAAGTCCTGGGTGCGCTGGTTCTCGGGTTCGCTGAAGATCTTGTCCGGCAGGCCTTCCTCGATCACGGACCCCTTGTCGAACATCATCACGCGGTCGGAGACCTCCCGCGCGAACTGCATCTCGTGGGTGACGATCAGCATCGAGATGTCGGTCTCGGCGGCGATGTCCTTGAGCACCGCGAGCACCTCTCCGACCAGCTCGGGGTCCAGCGCCGAGGTGACCTCGTCCAGCAGCAGGATCTCCGGATCCATCGCCAGGGCGCGCGCGATCGCGATGCGCTGCTGCTGGCCGCCGGAGAGCTCCGAAGGGCGGGCATCCTTCTTCCAGCCCATCCCCACCTTGTCCAGCAGCGCCTCCGCCTTCGCCTCGGCCTCGGCCTTCTTCAGACCCATCACGTGGACCGGGGCCTCGATGATGTTCTCCATCACGGTCATATTGGGGAACAGGTTGAAGTGCTGGAAGACCATGCCGATGTCGGTGGTGGTGCGGCGGCGGCGCTTGTCCGGGATGCGCACGCGCTTGCCGCCCTGCTCCTCGTACTGCAGCGGAGTGCCTCCGATGTGGATGTACCCACCGGTGAGCTCTTCGAGCGTCATCACCAGGCGCAGGATGGTGGTCTTGCCCGAGCCGGAGGGTCCGATCAGGGTGACGCGCTCGCCCTTGGTGACCGTGAAGTTCAGATCGTCGAGCACGGTGTTGTCACCGAACTTCTTGACCACGTCGCGGAACTCGATGTGGGGCACGCCGGGCACGCCGGGGTGCGCAGTGTTCTCAGGCAAGTTTCTTCTCCAGTCGTCGGATCAGGAGGGAGGTGGGATAGCTGGCCGCCAGGAAGATGAGGCCGGCCAGGGTGATCGCCTCGGTGTACCGGAAGTAGGTCGAGCCGTAGTTCTGCGCGACGTTCAGGAGCTCCGGGACGTAGATCACGAACAGGAACGGGGTCTCCTTGAACATGGAGATCGCGTAGTTGCCCAGGGCCGGCACGGTGTTGCGGATCGCCTGGGGGACGACCACCGCTCGCCAGGTGCGCATCCGCGGCAGGGAGAGTGCCGTGGCCGCCTCCCACTGGCCCTTGGGCACCGAGTCGATGCCGGCGCGGTACACCTCGGCCATATAGGTCGTGTAGTGGATGCCCAGCACCCAGATGCCGATGGAGAGCGAGGAGTCGACGTACGGCGAGAGCACGAGGTTCGCGAAGACCAGCTGGACCACCAGCGGCGTCATGCGGATGAACTCGACCACCCAGGTGAAGGGGGTGCTGATGATCCTCGGCGCACTGCGCCGGATGATCGCCACCACCAGTCCGAGGACAAGGGCGATGAGGGTGCCGAGCACTGTGGCGATCAGCGTGATCTTGAAGCCGTCGAACAGCAGGTCCGGAAGGACTGCGAAGGCGTGGTCCCAGCTCCACCAGGAATTCTGCGGGGTCATGCCAGACCACCTCCCATCGGCGTGCCGGAGGCCGCGACGGAGCGATCACGGACGACGCGCGCCGTGCGCCCTCCTGAGGGGGTGGTGCCGGGTGCCTGGAAGAGCGAGCGCCATGCCGTGCGCAATGCCGGGCCGCGCCCGATCTGGTGCTTGGCGCGGATCTCCAGTCCGTTCATCAGGATCACGATCAGCCAGGCGATCAGGTAGTAGGCCAGCAGCGCGAAGGAGTACGCGAACCAGGTGCCGGTGCGGTCACGCAGCTGCTCGACCTGGAAGAAAATGTCGTACAGCAGCACCGTGCTGACGATCGCGCTGCCCTTGAGCAGCTGGATCCACAGGTTGGACAGAGACGGGATCATCAGCGCCCAGGCCTGGGGGATCACGATGCGGAACATGCCACGGGCCGGGCTCAGGCTGAGCGCGCTGACCGCCTCGTACTGCCCCGTGGGCACCGAGCCGATCGATCCGCGCACGACCTCCGCGGCATAGGCCCCGTAGTTCAGGCCGAGGGCGAGGACGCCCACCAGCAGCGGCTCGAGCCGGAACCCGAGCGGGTACGGCAGCTGCGGGAGCACGAAGGCGAGCCAGAACAGCTGGACCACGAGCGAGGTGCCGCGGAAGAACTCCACGAACACGCGGGCCACGCCGCGCACGATCAGGACCTTCGAGAGCTGCGCGAGGCCGAACACGAACGCGATCACCAGCGCGAGCAGCGCTCCCAGGACCGTGGTCAGCAGGGTGACCTGGAGCCCGTCGAGGATCAACGGCATCCGGTCCAGCACCAGCTGGAGGTTCGGGCCGAGGTCCTGGAAGAAGCCGATCACTCCATCCATCTGTACATCACCTCTCGGTCGACGAACGGCCCGGCGCGACCCGCGAGGGGCCGCGCCGGGACGCCGTCATCGATGGAGCTGGGGTCACTGCAGGGAGGACAGGTCACCGCTGCAGAGGATCTCGCTGGTCATCTCCTCGGGCGGCAGCTCCTCCTCGCTGAAGCCGAAGTCGCCGACGATCGAGAGGTAGCGCTCGGGGTCCCCGATGATCGCGGCGAGCTTCTCGTTGTAGGCGTCCAGCAGCGAGGTGTCCTCCTGGCGGAAGACGGTGCCGCCTGCGCCGACCTGCTTCACACCGTCGATCTCCTGGACGAAGCTCTCGGTCACCTCGACGTCGTCGACGGTGTTGTCGGCGAGCCAGTTCAGGGAGATCGCGGTGAGGGCGAAGGCCGCGGCATTGCCGGCCTTGAGCGCATCCACGCCGTCCTGCGGGCCGCCCACCTCGATGCTGTCCAGGCCGAGCGCGGCGACATAGTCGGACTCGACCGCGCCGGACATGGTGGCGACGGTCAGACCCGAGTCCACGAAGGAGTTCATGTCCACCAGGCCCTCCGGGTTGCCCATGGGCACCATCAGCGCGGTCGTGTACTGGAACTCCGGCTCGCTGAACGCGGCCTGCGCACAGCGGTCCGGGAGGATCGACATGCCAGCGCTGACCGCGTCGAACTGCCGGGAGTTCAGGCCCGGGATGAGCGAGCCCCAGTCGGTGAGCTTGCCCTCGACCTTGTCGATGCCGAGCTCTCCGAAGATCTCCCGGTGCAGGGCGAGGGTCGCGCCCATCAGCTCGCCGCCCTCTTCGAAGCTGTAGGGAGCTTCCCCGGCGAAGCCGACGGTGATGGTCCCGGCGTCCTGCAGCTGGCTGAGGAGGTCTCCCCCGCCGCCGCCGTCGCTGCCACCGGCCCCGGTGTCCTCGCCGCCTCCGGTGCTGGTGCGGCTGCAGGCGGCCAGCCCGCCCAGTGCGGCGGCCGACAGGACCAGACCGCTTCCTCGGATGAAGTGTCGGCGGTTCTGCATGGAGATGCTCCCTTGGCGTGTATGTCTCGTGCTCTGCGGTGATGTACGACACTACCTGCTGTCCGACAATCCGCAGATCAGCAATTCGGATCACACCCACGCTAACGGTACCCAAGGGGTGAAGATCGACCTCGAACCGCTTTCGTGATGGTGTCGTGACCCGTGCGGCAGGCCGGCCCCGAGCCGAGATGTGACAGCGATGACTCGCCACGTGCATGCCTGCACCGGTCGGAGGGCGGATGATTAGATGACGCCCCGCGCGTATCGCGCTCGAGCACAGGAGGATGCGATGCCACCTCGCCAGGAAACGGTCCGGCTGCCGATGATGCAGCCCATCCGCCGCCCTTCGATCATCGATCAGGCCGAGCTCGAGCTGCGCAATGCGATCTATTACGGCGACCTGCGCCCTGGTGACACCATCCCCGAGGTGCAGGTGTCCAAGCAGATGGGGATCTCGCGATCCTCGCTGCGCGAGGCCTGCCAGCGCCTGGTGCGTGACGGTCTGCTCACCCAGATCCCGGGCCGCGGACTCTTCGTGACCATGATGGATGCCGAGACCATGTCGGACTTCATCGACTACCGGCTGGGGATCGAGATGCAGGCCGCCTCGATCGTGGCCGATCGCGTCAGCATCCTGCGGGCGAAAGGCGACGACGGCGCTGTCGAGTCGCTGCTGGCCCCGCTGCGCGATGCCCTGGAGCGGACCCGGCGGGCGCTCGAGGCGGAGGAGGTCATCGAGGCAGGCAACGCGGACCTCGAGCTGCACCAGCAGATCGCCGAGCTCGCCCGGAACCGGTTCCTGATCTCCGCCATGAGCACGATCGTGATCCTCACCCGGATGGGGAGCTTCTCGGACCCGCGCGGCTTCGGCGTGCGGGCCGACATCACGGCCGCCCACGAAGCGCTGCTGGACGCTCTCTCGGCGGGCGATGCCTCACGTGCCCGCGCGGTGCTCCGCGAGACCCTGCAGGAGCTGGCTACCCGCCTGCGCAGCGGGGAGAGCCAGCAGGACGTGGTGCGCGACCCCGATCTGCTGGAGTCCGACGGTCCTGAGTGGACCACCCTCGGCGAGGACAGCCAGCTCTCCTGAGCGCTGCCGCCGTCCCCGACCGGTCCGACAGGTCCGTCCGGGATGCGAGAAGGCCCCTCCCCCGCGGTCATGCCGCAGGGTCGGGGCCTTCTTCGTGCCGATCATCCGGCCGATCAGAATCGGCCATCGGCGGAGACGAGAGGATTTGAACCTCCGAGGCGATTTTGGTCGCCTACTCCCTTAGCAGGGGAGCGCATTCGGCCGCTCTGCCACGTCTCCTGGTGCTGGCTCTCGCGCAGCACGCCGCCACAGCATACGGGAGGCCGGGGAGTGCACCAAAGCGAGAGCGCGCAGATCACGTCACATCTGTGAGCAACCCGTTCAGAGGCCGAGCTTCTCCTGCAGCAGCGCGATGTGCTTCGGGGTGCCGACGCGGTACTTCACGAAGGTCAGCACGCCCTCAGCATCGATCCCGAAGGTGGAACGGATGGTGCCCTGGACCAGCTTCCCGTACATGTTCTTCTCGCCCCATGCGCCGTAGGCCTCCATCACCTGGTGGGTCTCATCCGAGGCGAGCGTGTAGGGAAGCTCCTGCTCGGCGACGAAGCGATCGAGCTCTGCCACCGGGTCCGGGGACACCCCGATCACGCGGTAGCCGGCATCGAGGAACAGCTGGTGGTTGTCTCGCAGATCGCAGGCCTGTTTCGTGCACAGGGAGGTGTTCGCCGCCGGGTAGAACCACAGCAGTACCGGGGCGCCGCGCAGCGCGGCGAGATCCACCCGCCCACCGCCGGCGGTGGGAAGGTCGAAGGCGGGGGCGGCATCGCCTACGGCGAGCTTCACAGGCGCGGACGACGCGGGTGCGGTCGGCTCGGGCGCGGACGACGCGGTTGCGGACGACTCGGGTGCGGACGGCATGGGTCTCCTGACGACGATGAGGTGACTGCTCAGCCTAGCGGCGCAGTCTGCGGCGTCCCAGGTAGACCTGCCGGAAGCGGCGCTCGGCGTGCCGATCTCCGAGCAGCAGCAGCTGCCCGGGGGCGGAGGGGATCGACTCGGTGTCATAGCCCACGGTGCCGTCCTCGTCGAGGACCGCGACGATGTGGCAGCCGGTCCTGCGGCGCACCGCGTCATCGCGCACCGATCGGCGCACGAGCGAGGCGGGCCGAGGCACCAGGAACAGCTCGTTGCCCTCGGCGACCAGCACGCGATGGCTGAGGCCCGCGTGGTTCCACAGGTCGGTCGCGCCGGTCGTGGCGTAGGAGAGCACGCTGTCCGCGCCGGCCCGGTAGAGCGTGGCGACGTTGCGCTCGTAGGTGGCGCGGGAGACCACCTGCAGCTCGGGCCGCAGGCGCCGGCAGAACAGCGTGAGGTAGACGTTGAGGTCATCGTCGCGCGGGGTGACCAGCACGGCCGAGGCGTTCTCGAGGCCCGCCCGGCGCAGCACCCGCTGATCGGCGGCATCCCCCTCGACCACGGCGTAGCTCGCCGTCCCCTCGAGCACCGAGTACGAGTTCTCGACCCGGCCCGGCATCACCTCGACGATCGTGTTGGGGATCCCCTCGTCGCTCAGCGCACGGGAGGCGGATCTCCCCACCCGGCCGCCGCCGAGGATCACGACGGGCTCCTCGGAGACCTCCTCGCTCTGGAACTGCTCGTCATACTGGGCGAGATCGGCCGCCTGCCCGGCGAGCACCAGCACCGTGCCGTCGGTGATCCGCAGATCCGGCGTCATCGCTCGCAGCCTGCCCTTGCGCATGATCGCGAGGATCCGCACCCGTGAGCGCAGCAGGGGGATCGCCTCCCCCAGCGTGAGGCCCACCAGCGAGGTGCCGTGGGCGGCCGCCTCGGCGATGAGGGTGGAGCCGAAGGAGCCGATGGCGTGGAACCGCCCGGTCGAGCCGAGCACGCGAGAGGCCATCTCCCTGCCCAGCACCGCTCCGAGCTCGAGCACGTGATCGGCGCCGGCGAGATCGAGCACGTCGACGGAGACCGGCTTCGAGGCGGTCACCGCGATCGGCACCCTGGCGGCGGCCTGGCGCACCGTGAAGGCGACGTTCGTGTTCGCGGTGTCCGAGAGCGTCGAGACCACCAGGCGCGCCCGCGATGCTCCGGCGTTGCGATAGGTCATCGCGGAGTCCAAGGGACCGACGATCACCTGTCGTCCCTGGTCATGCAGCTCTCCGGCGAGTGCGATGTCCTCGAGGACCACGACGGCGGCCACCTGCGACCGCTCAGCCCGGGCGGCGAAGGCCTGGGTGACCGCGTCGGAGCCCACCAGCAGCACGTGATCGCGCAGGGTCGGCGGAACCTTTCGCGGGGTCCGTGCGGCACGGCGCCGGTCCAGCCAGGGGGTAACGACGTACTGGATCACGAAGAAGGGAAGCAGCACCAGCATGTAGACGACCCCGCTGAGCAGCACCCACAGCGAGAACAGCCGGCCCAGGTCGGAGGTGAAGGTGATGTCCCCATAGCCCAGGGTGGACATGGTCGTGATGGTCCAGTAGACCGCGCTGGCCCAGGAGTGATCCGTCACCTCCTGCGCCATCAGGACTTTGAAGACCGCGGAATGGATGATCACCATCAGGGCGCCGATCCCGAGGATCACGACTCCGGCCTTCGACCGTCGGCCGACGAACAGAAGCCGCTCCACGCGCGTGCGCTCACCTGTCGACAGGCCCATTGCTGTCCTCTCCACGGCCGTTCGGGCTGCTCGCCCGTCCGGTGCTCTGACCCGGCTCGCGGGGTCCCTCGGTGCACAGTAGGCCTCACTGGGCACAGGGCGCATCCGACGGGGCCCCGCTGAGCGGAGCGTCACCGCCGGGCTGTGCGCTCGGCCGGCTGTGCTCAGGCGGTGTCGGGCCCGTTCTCCCAGGCATGGGCGACGAGCTCGGCCAGCGTCGCGGTGTCGATGTCCTCGAGCTTCCTGACCCAGACGCAGCCCGCACCCCGCCGGTGCTTGCCCAGCCGGTCCAGCAGCTCCTCGGAACGGGGGAAGCCCTGGATGCCGTAGAGCGCGAGCTCGGCCCTGCGGGGGCTGAAGCCGAGCTGGAAGGTGTCACCCTCGCGGCCGCTGGCGTAGCGGTAGTGGACCTCGCCGTAGCCGATCATGCTGGGCCCCCACATGGTGGCCCGCTCCCCCGTGGCCTCGCCGAACATCTCCAGCAGCATGGCGCCCTCGCGGCGGCGGCGCGCATCGAGCCCGGCGACGTACTGCGCCGGGTCGACCTCCGTGGCGTGGGTGGTGATGTCCGCAGCGCCCGTGCCCGTCGCACCCTTGGTCACGACGTCCTGTCGCTGTGCGGGCGCGGGCGGGTTGCGGAAGGGGACCCCATGGAGCTCGAGCACCGCCTGCAGCCGACGCCCGGCCGCCGGACCCACTCCATGCAGCTGCGCGAGCTGCTGCCAGTCGAGGCCTGCGAGCTGACCGACGGTGTGCAGATCGGAGCCGGCCAGGGCGCGAGCAGCAGGCCGGCCGACGCCGGGGACATCTCCGATGGAGGTGGACAGGTCACTCATGGAGGGAGCGTAGAGCAGTGGCTCCCGCCGCACCTTGCACCCGCCGGTCTTCCCCCGGCTGTCTTCACCCGGCTGTCTTCACCCGGCGAGACCGCTGAGGCCGCTGAGACCTGCACCGTCGGCCCGGGCGATGGAGGCCCGGGGGACGAACTGCGTCGGCAGCCCGAGATGTGCGGGGTCCGCCTCCCGGAGGGTGCCCTCGTGGAGCATCTCGATCGCCCGCGCGCCCATGTCGTAGCGCGGCACCCGGATGGTGGCCAGGCCCGGGGTGACCATGGCGGCGAACGGGATGTCATCCCAGCCCACCACGCTGATCTGGCCAGGCACGTCCACGCCGTAGCTGCGCAGGCGCTCCATCAGCGCCAGCGCCATCAGGTCGTTGTAGACCAGCACTGCGGTGGCATCGGTCTGCAGCAGCGCCTCGGCCGCAGCGCGG
The DNA here is from genome assembly GCF_052095815.1 of Brachybacterium sp. NCBI lineage: Bacteria > Bacillati > Actinomycetota > Actinomycetes > Micrococcales > Dermabacteraceae > Brachybacterium > Brachybacterium sp. Next base: position 72,149 of record NZ_JBQDLF010000008.1, read on the forward strand.
CCGCCGTCCGCGGTGGGAGGGAAGGGACCGATCTCGACCCAGTCCAGCTCGGCTTCGGCGCAGATACGGCTGATCACGGAGCGGCGCGCCCGGTCCGAACGACTGACGGCGGGTCCACCCACGTATCCGAGGCGACGGTGTCCGAGCCGACGCAGATGCTGCACCGCCGCGGGGATCCCCGGCTCGGGATCGGCGTAGACGCCGGGCAGCTGAGGCGAGACCCGGTTGACCAGGCTGAGCCGGGTCAGAGTTGCGGCCTCGCGCAGGGAGTCCTCATCCATCCGGCTCGAGCACAGCATGATCCCGTCGACCTGCGGGGCGAGAGTGCGCACCAGAGGCAGCTCACCGTCCGGGGACTCCCCCGCGTCGGTGATCAGCAGCTGGGCGCCGAGCTGGTGGGCGCGCGCCTGGGCTCCCTTGAGCACCGCAGGAAAGAAGGGATTCTCGAGATCGGGCACGATCACCCCGTACACCCCGGCGCGGCCGGTGATCAGCGCGCGGGCGGTGCGATTGGGGCTGTACCCGAGGTCGGCCGCAGCTGCTCGGATGCGGGCCAGCGAGCTCGCGCCGACCATCTCGGGGCGCTGGAAGGCGCGGGACGCGGTCGCGATGGAGACCCCTGCCTGCCGGGCCACGTCCTTGAGCGTCACCGCCATGCTCGCCTCCTCTGCGACCTGCAAAGTTTGCAGTCACTGCGGAGAGCATAGCCGAAACATGGCCCTCCACCCAGGCCAAATGTATGCAATCGTTTACGATGTACGGCGATGGTGGCCGTCGGGACAGCGGACGTCCCTCACCCATCCGAAATGGAGAACTTCATGACCCTGCGCAACGACGCCCTCGAGGCGAGCATCCGCTACGACGGCTCTGCCCGCTCGCTCCAGCTCATCGCCTCCGCGGCGACCGCGCTGAGCTCCTTCGAGGGCGAGGCCGCTGCAGCCGGTGAGGGCCACGTGCTCACCGGCCCCCTGTCCACCGCGAACGCCAAGGCGCTGCAGGCCGCCTTCCCCGCGCTGCGCCCCCAGAAGATCGGCGGCCACCGCACCTCGATCGGCACCGGCGACCGCACCGGCCTCGCCACTCCCGGCCAGGCGCGCGCCTTCGCCACCCAGGGCGCCGGCGTGATGCCGGTCCTCGCCCAGCAGTCGATCCGCGAGATGGACCGCCTGGGCCGCAACGCCCAGTCCGTGATGGATGACGCGATCTTCGGCCTGGTCGAGGCCGGCTGGGACAGCGGCTTCGGCGCCGACTGCGACCACATCAAGACCACCGAGGGCATCGACCGCGGCCTCGACGCGGGCTTCGTGATGTTCACCCTCGATCCGGGCGACATGGTCGCCGACGTCACCGCCGGCGTCTCCGAGGCCGACGCCGCGGCGCTGCCCTGGGACCAGCTCGAGGACTCCCTCGAGGCTCTCAAGCAGCGCTACGTGGGCATGACCCTGGACGTCGGTCATTCGCAGATCGAGGTCACCGAGCAGGACGTCCTCACCGCCGCCGTGAAGTACGGCCGCGCGGTCGTGGAGTCGATGCGCCTGTACCGCCACGTCACCGAGAACGCGAAGCACGAGGTCGAGATCGAGTTCGCCGTCGACGAGACCGCTTGGCTGACCACCTTCTTCGAGCACTTCTACATGGCCTCGGAGCTCAAGCGCCTGGGCGCCTCCTGGTTCAGCTTCGCCCCCCGCTACGTGGACGGCTTCGAGAAGGGCCTGGACTTCCTGGGTGACGCCGAGGAGCTGCGCACGAACCTCGAGGCGCACCACGCGATCTCGCAGCAGTTCGGCGGCTACAAGATCTCGCTGCACTCGGGCTCGGACAAGTTCTCGATCTACCCGCTGTGCGTCGAGGCCACCCAGGGCCTGGTGCACCTGAAGACCTCCGGCACCAGCTACCTGTGCGGCGTCGAGATCGTCGCCGCTCATGACGCGGAGCTCTTCTCAGCCATCTGGGACATCTCCCGCGCCTCCTACGTCGAGGCCCGCGCGAGCTACCAGGTCTCCGCCCACGAGGATCGCACCCCGACGTCGCTGGAGGGCGTGGACCTGCTGGAGCTGATCCGCTCGAACGACGCCCGCCAGATCCTGCACGTCGGCTATGGCGATTCGCTGAACGGGAAGGACGCCTCCGGCGCTTCGATCCACGACCGCTTCCTCGCAGTCGTCGCGGCGAACCAGGCCCAGCACACCGACGTCCTCGCCGCCCACATCGGGAAGCACGTCTCGCCGTTCGCGGCGCCGCTGGCTCGCTGATCCCGCAGCATCCTCAGAGGGCCGGTTCGCGTTTCAGCGCGGACCGGCCCTCCGGCGTATGGCAGCGGTGCAGTCCGGCGTTCCCGCCGAGCCGCGGGTCCTCGTCTCAGCCCCGCGTCTTCCGCGCGATCCGGTGCGGCAGCAGTATCAGCAGCGCGGCCATCAGGCCGAGCAGCAGCAGGCTGACTCCCACGGCGATACCCCGGCTGAGCACCACATCGATCACGAAGCCGGCCACGGCGCTCAGCAGCACCCCGAGCAGCAGGATGGCGGCGTGCAGCAACGTGTTGGCGGTCTTGACCATCTCGTCCTTGGCCCGCTGGCGGAACAGTCGACGGTGCATCCCGACCGGGGTCAGCAGCAGAGCGACGATCAGCAGAGCGAGCAGCAACAGTCCGAGATACCAGCCGATCTGGACCGGGTCGAGCTCCTCGAAGCGCGACTGGAAGGGCAGCACCACCAGGAACGCTGCGAGGATCTGGGAACCGGTCTGCAGCACCCGGATTTCCTGGAGCAGCTCGTTCCAGTTGCGATCCAGCCGCTCGGCCGCGGATTCCTCACGCTGGTAACGCCCCGCGGTCGGCTCCTGCGCGGCGGGCGAGACCTTGTCCGGGCCCTCGCCTGGAACCCCGTCTGGAACCTCGTCTGGAACCTCGTGGACGCCCATCGGCTCAGTGTAGAACCAGCGTCGGCGGTGCAGGACCCGCCCCGGCGGCACGGCCGGTGTGCGGGCCGTGGAACGATGGGTGCCAGGACGATATGAGGAGTCGCGGATGCTGGGTGCGTTGATCGGGACCGCCTTCTGGTGGGCGGTGTATCTGCTGGTGTTCCGTCGGGATCGCCGACGGGTGCGCAACGGGGTGCTGCTGCTGATCGCGCTCTATTCGAGCCTCTCGACGCTGGCTCGCCTGGTCTCCACCGCGCTGCCCCTGGGCGATCTGCTGGTGCTCGTCGGGGCTGGCGTGGCGCTGCTGGGCGTGCTGGTCCTGGGCGTCTTCCTGGTCTGGAACGGGTTGACGATGGTGCGCAAGGAGGGACGCTCTCTGGGCAACCTGCTCTCTGCGCTGGCGGGACTGGCACTCCTGGGAGCGCCGGTGGGCTCCGCGGCAGCGGTGCTCACGATGACCCCGCTGGGCCTCGGCGCCGGGGCGCTGCTGGCTCTGCTCGCCCTCCATGTGGGGTTGGCGTTCCTTGTGTTCCTGTGCGCCTCGATCCCGTACCAGCTGTTCCCGCGGCAGCTGGCGACCAGCGGCGTGATCATCCACGGCTCCGGGCTGATCGACGGCAAGGTCCCGAAGCTGCTGCGCAGCCGGCTGGACCGCGCAGTTGCAGAGCGCGAGCGGCTGCTCGGCGCCGGGCTGGATCCTCTGCTGGTGCCCTCGGGCGGCCGCGGCGACGATGAGCCGCGCGCCGAGGCCGAGGCGATGGCGGAGTACCTGATCGAGGAGGTGGGGGTGCCGGCGGAGCGGATCCGGGTCGAGGCCGCGTCCCGCACGACCGCGGAGAACCTGCGCTTCTCGCACCAGATCCTCGACGAAGCCGGTCATCAGGGCCCGTACGTCGTCTCCACCAGCAGGTATCACGCGTTCCGTGCCGCTCTGCTCGCTCGGTCGCTCGGGTACGCCGATGAAGCGATCGGAGGGCCGACGGCGTTCTACTTCGTGCCCAGCGCCACCCTGCGCGAGTTCCTCGCGATCCTGTCCTACCGCAAGCTCTGGCTCAGCGTGGGCTTCCTGCCCTCACTGGTCTTCGTGGCGCTGCTGGTGCGAGCGGCGACGCTCGCGGTCTGAGCACTCCGCCGGCTAGGCACTCCCCCGGCTGGGTACTCCCCCGGCTGAGGACTCCCCCGTCCGGGCGGCGCCGCGTCACGTCAGCGGCGCCGCGTCACGTCAGCGGCGCTCGTCGAGCGAGCGCACCCCGCGCCAGGCGGCGGGGATCAGCACGGCGGCGATACCGGCCTTGACCAGGCCACCGGCGACGAACGGCCACACCCCGGCGGCCAGGATGCCGCCCAGGCCCAGCTCCGCACCCATCACGGCGTTGAGGATCATGGCGAGGTAGGGCACACCGAGCAGGAACGGCACCACGCTCGCGGCGACGAAGCCGGCCATGGCGAGGAACGGCTTGCGGTCCCAGGCGCGCTCGGCGAACCAGCCCGCCACGAAGGCGGCGGGTACGAAGCCGAGGATGAACCCGAAGCTCGGGGAGAGGACCGCGGCCGGCCCGCCCGTGAACTCGGCGAACACCGGCGCACCTGCCAGCCCGACCAGCAGATAGGTGAGCAGGGCCGTCGCGCCGCGGCGGGAGCCCAGCGCGGCGCCGACGAGGATGACGCCGAGGGTCTGACCGGTGATCGGCACCAGCGGCAGCGGAATCGTGACCTGGGCGAGCAGGGCCACGATGCCGGCGCCCGCGAGCACCAGGCCGGCGTCCTGCAGGCGGGTGCGGTGCGGGGCCAGGGCGTCGGCCAGGACAGGGCGGCGGGCCGGGATGGCGATCGCGGACATGGGGCTCCTCGGGAACGGTCGGATGCAGCAGGGGCCAGCCTACGCATTGACCGCATCCCGTCGCGACCGGTCCAGCGCGCTGCGAGCCAGGCGTTCGCAGTCCAGCGCACAGACCCCGGTGTTCACCACCTCGCGATCACCCCTTGCTGATCACAGTCTGCCGATCACAGTCTGGCGATCACCCCCAGGTCGGTCCTCACCCACCACGCACCGCTCCCCCGCCGCTCCGGCGGCCGTGCGTAGCGGTACTCGAAGTACCGCACCCGGATCCCCGTCGGCGCCCGACCCTCGAACGGATCGGTGCGCAGCAGGCGCCGTACGCCGGGGTCGCCGCTGCGCAGCTTCTCGAGCAGCGCCACGAACCAGGCCTGCGGGCCGGGACGCAGCGCCAGGAACCACATCTGCCAGTCCAACCGCAGGTGATAGGGCGCGAACTGCCTGGAGCGCCGGCGCACGTCCCCGGGCTTGCCCTTGAACTCGTACGGCAGCCATTCCTCCTCGTCAGCGGTGTCCGGGTCCGGGGCGCGGGTGCCCTCGATGACCACCTCGAAGCGTCTCTCCGTCATCGATCCGAAAGCCCCGTAGGCGTTGACCAGGTGGAAGCGGTTGAAGCTCGCATTCATCAGCTGCCGGGACGAGAAGAGGTTGCGCAGCGGCTTCCACGAGAGCACGAGCAGCCCCGCGAACACGGCGAGGATCAGCAGCTGCCACCACAGCGGCGAGGCATCGACGGCGGGCGGGGCGCCGGCTGCGAAGGGATCCCCGCTCCTCGGCCATCGCGGCCAATGCTGCCATCCCCAGCCCGGCCAGGGCCCGCCGGTCGCCCAGCGCAGGAACGAGTCGCTGATCGCCGCGAAGGCGACCAGGATCGTCAGCCAGTTCAGCCAGGCGTAGTTGCCGGTCAGCACGAGGAAGAGCTGGGTGAGGATCACCGCGACCGCCGCGATCGAGGCGAACGGCTGCGGCAGCAGGATCAACCAGATCACCCCGAGCTGCACGGCATGGCTGCCGAGCACCTCGAGTCGGTGCCACCAGCGCGGCGCGAGGTGGGCCAGGCGGCTCAACGGACCGGGCATCGGCTGGGTCTGGTGGTGATGATCCATCGCGGTGAGGTCCCGCCAGGAATCGTCGCCGCGCAGCTTGATCATCCCTGCCCCGAACTCGAGGCGCAGCAGCATCCAGCGCAGGAAGAACAGGATCAGCAGCGGCGGCGCGACCGCGTGGGAGCCGAGGAAGCCCACCAGGAACCCGCACTCCAGCAACATCGATTCCCAGCCGAAGCCGTAGAACACCTGGCCCACGGAATGTATCGACAGGTACAGCAGCCACATCACGCCGAACACCGCGATCATGGACCATGCGGGCCCCTGCTGCGGCAGACCCACCACCACCGCGGCACCGAGCACGATGCCCACCAGGCACATCACCCGCAGCAGGCGATCGCTGTACGGGGTCCGGCGCCAGCGGAACAGAGTCGGCCCGGCGCGGTCGCCGACACGCTCGAGGAACTCAGTCGCCGGGAGCAGACCCCGCTCCCCCAGCAGCACGGGGAACTGGTGGAAGCTCGAGAGGAAGGCGAGCATGAACACCGCCGCGACCCCCCGCTGGATCACCTCGCGGGCGATCAGATGGTCGTGCCCGTCCAGCAGGGCGAGCCAGCTCGTCCATTCCATGGCGTCCACGGCGTCCACCTCCGGGCTCGGGGTCTCCGCCTCCGATCATCCGCCGCCGGGCCGGAACTGTCACGGGCGCGCCCATGTCCCGGCGCCGACTCCCGCGCTCACAGCACGAAGGGTGCGAGGGTGCTGGCCGCCCACCAGCTGCAGGCGCCGAGCACGAGGGCGAAGCTCGCGGTCCACATCCAGGCTGGCACCGGGGTCAGCTGGGCGAGCTGGGCCGGATCGTCGGAGCTACCGCCGCCGGTGATCACCGCCCCCAGGTGACGCCAGGCACCCAGCAGCAGGAACACCCCGGTGGCCAGGGTCAGCAGCGCGGCGAGCGCGGGACTGCCCCACCACCAGAGGGCGCCGACGCCCACAGCAGTGCCGAGCACCGCGGCCAGGGTGTGCAGCGAGCGGGAGAAGAACAGCGAGAGCACGAGCACCACCAGAGCGATGGAGAGGGCGGTGCGCGCCCAGCCGTGCAGGGAGATCTGGACCAGCAGTGCGCCCACGATGGCGGGGGCCGGGTATCCGGCCCAGGTGGAAGCCACCCGGCCGACGCCGCGCCGCGGGCCGACGGTGACCGCGTGACCGGACATGTCGGCGCTGACCACGAAGCCGGTGAAGCGTCGTCCCATCAGGATCCCGATGACCGCGTGGCCGAGCTCGTGCACGATCGTCACCGCGAGCCGGGCGAACCTCCACAGCGGAGGCAGCACCACGACGACCAGTGCGAGGACGAGCGCGAGCAGTGTCCACCAGCCGGTGGCGGGCGCAGCGTCGGGCATGAGGCGGCCCGTGATCTCGCGGCCGATCTGCTCGAGGGTCATGGAGCCATGGTGACAGCTCCGGCCTGGAGCGCGCTGGGAGCGTGCCAGACTGTCCGCACCCGTCGACGACGACTCGAAGGACCTGGTGGCACCGCATGCCGGACATCGACCCCGCCCTCGCCCGATGGATCACCGCCCCCGGTGAGGATCCGCAGAATCCGCTCCTGCGCATGTCGTTCGAGCTGGCCTCGCCGCCGGTCGCGGCGCGGCTGCTGGTGACGGGCCTGGGCACCTTCCGCGCCTATCTCAACGGCGCTCCGATCAGCGACGGTCTGCTCGACCCGGGGCTGACGGATCCTCGCCGACGGGTGCAGGTGTGCGAGGTGGACGCTGCGGAGCTGCTCACCCGCGGCGAGAACGTGCTCGGCATCGAACTGGGCCGCGGCTTCCATGCGACGACCACCCCGAACGAATGGCGCTGGCATCTGGCGCCCTGGCGGGGCCCGGTGCGGGCCTGGGCGCGGCTTCGGATCGATCTGGCCGACGGCACCACCCGGGCGCTGTCCACCGGGGAAGGGTGGCGCACCCGGCCGGGCCCGGTGGTCTTCGACTCGATGTACGAGGGTGAGACCTTCGCTCCCACCGAGGACCCGGCCGCATGGCGGTTGCCGGGCTATGACGATGCCGGCTGGGCGCCGGTGCTGGTGGACCGTCCCGGCAGCGGGTCCCGCCGGGCGCAGAGGTCTGCTGAACCGCTGCTGGTGCACCAGGTGCAGGAGCCCGTGGTGGTGCGCGAGGAGCTCCTCCCGACCCTGGTCTCCTCCACTCCGCAGCGGGTGGTGCTGGATATGGGACGGGTGATCGCCGGCTGGTGCCGCTTCACGCTCCCCGCTGAGGTGGGGCCGTGGGCGCCCCCGGTCGAGTTCGTGGCACGGCACGGGGAGAAGCTCCTGGCCGACGGCACAGTGGATGACGTGAACCAGCACATCCACACCGATCGCTTCCAGCAGGACCGGGTGCTGCTGCAGCCTGCCTTCGCACGTTCCTTCGCCCCGCGGCACAGCTACAAGGGGTTCCGCTATGTGCAGCTCGAACCGCTCTCGGGCGACCTGGCTGGGCTCCAGGTCACCGGGGTCCTCGCCCATGCGGATCTTCGCGAGGTCAGCAGGCTGAGCTCGTCGGATCCGTATCTCGAACAGTTCGACGCGGCGATGCGCGCCTCCCTGCTGAACAACATGCATCACGTCCCCACGGATACCCCGATCCAGGAGAAGAACGGGTGGACCGGTGATGCGCTGACGGCGCTCGCGGCGATGACCACGAGCTTCGATATGCGCCGGATGCTGCGCAAGTGGTTGGCGGACCAGGTCGACGGGCAGCGGGCGGACGGATCCCTCGCGGTGATCTCGCCGAATCCGGACTGGGGGTATGACGAGCTCTCGCCCGCCCCGGAGTGGACCTGCCTGCTGCCGACGCTGCTGGACGAGATGGTCACCGAGTACGGCGAGGTGGGGCTGGTCGCGCTGCACGGTCCAGCGGCGGCGAGCTATCTCGCTCATGAGCTCTCCCGACGTGACCAGGAGGGGCTGATCTCGGGGGTGCTCGGCGACTACCTCAGCCCGGGCAGCCCCGGCCCTGCCCCGGAGGACAAGCGCCTGTCCGGTTCGCTGTTCGTGGCAAGGGCCCTGCGCTCCCTCGCCCATGCGGTGGACCTGGCCACGCTCGAGAGCGGCGGTGCGGGTGGTGACCCCTGGACCGCGAGCGGCGAGAGCATCGAGGGGGTGCCGGATCCGGAAGCATTGCGGGCCGACGCCACCGCGCTGGAGGAGGCGGTGAACGCCGTCTTCCTCGACCCCGTCGCGGGTCGCTACCGCGATCCCGGCACTCTAGAAGATTCCACCGCTCCAGAGGATTCCGCCGCTCCCGAAGATTCCGGCACTCGCGCCGAGGGCGGGAGGGCGAACACTGCGGATTCTCCCGGCCCTGCGGGCGCTGCCGCACCCGCCTACCGCCAGACCAGCAACCTGCTGCCCCTTGCCTTCGGGACGGTCCCGCCCGAGCACGTCGAGGCGGTGGTGGCGAATCTGGTGGCGGATATCGAGGCGCGCGGGGATCACCACGACTGCGGGCACATCGGAGTGCGCTTCCTGCTGCCGGTGCTGTCGGCGCACGGTCATGGCGAGCTGGCCTGGCGGGTGCTGAACTCGCCGACCGCGCCGGGATGGAAGGCGTGGCTGGAGGCGGGGAATTCGACCTTCATGGAGATGTGGGAGAACCCCCGCTCCTGCTCCCACTACTTCATGGGCACCCCCGCGACCTGGCTCCATGAATGGGTGGTGGGGCTGCGGCGAGGGCCCGACGGATGGCGGGACTTCGTGGTCGAGCCCGATCCGCGGGTGCCGGTGGCCCACATCGCCTTCTCCCGCGAGACGGATCTCGGGGAGATCGTGATCGAGGTGGTCCGCGAGGAGCGCGTGATGACGCTGGTGGTCCCTGAGGGAGCCCGTGCACGGGTGCTCCTGCCCGGAACCGAGAAGGTCTGCGAGGCAGGGCGCCACGTCGTGACCTGGTGACAGCACGACGCCCGCCGTGCCCGGCCGAAGCCGGACCCGACGGGCGTCGAGGTCATGCGGCCGATACGTAGATCGGCCGGAGCGCTCAGAGGGCGCGGATGTTCACTGCCTGCAGACCCTTGGGGCCCTGCTCGGTCTCGAACTCCACGCGCTGGTTCTCCTCGAGGTCGCGACGGCCGGTGCCGGCGATGGCGCTGAAGTGAGCGAACACATCGGCGGAGCCGTCCTCGGGGGCGATGAAGCCGTAGCCCTTGTCGGAGTTGAACCAGGTGACGATGCCAGTAGCCATGGCGATATTCCTTCGTTGTCGTGAACCACATTCGTGGCCCGGGTATCCGTGACGACGGCGCCGCCGCGGATGGGTTGTGCCCCTGGCGTCACGGCGACCGATGCGGTCACCGCTGCCGTTCTGGGGGGCGGGTGCGGCCACGAGGGCCGCCTGAGCCGCGGCCAGCGACACGAAGTCGCCGATGCGGCCGAACTGGGGCCCGTAGGCCGTGTGGACCGGCGCGTCAGCGGAGGTGCTGACGACATGGCCGGCGAACTCTCCGGCGAGCGTGGCGACGTGGACGTCGTCATCGGCTCGGAGCCAGGAGAGGGTCTGGTGCGCTGCAACGGCTGCGGTGGCAGTCATCGGCGCGATCGTGAGGTGTGACGCAGAAGCGTCGTCGTACAAAGGCAGTGCGGAGGAGGTAATGAAGTCCCAATTTCGTCGGAAGTGCTGCGCGACCGTCGTCGGTCGCCTCCGAGGGAGGCATCCTGCGCCGTGCGTGTCTTCCACAGATCCTGCCATATGACCGGGCCGTGTGGACGACTTCGAGAAGACTACGGCATGAACCCTTGTGCTCGAACCCCGATGTGACCCACCGTACGTCCGGGACATCGCGACGGCATCGCCCCCGGGGCCCCAGGCCCTCAGTCCTCCCAGCGCACCTGTGCGGGCTCCTTGTCCGGGCGCCATCCGCGCCAGACCGGATGGCGCAGGCGACCGTCCTCGGTCCGTTCGGCGTGCTGCACCTCGCCCACCAGATCCGCGCGCACCCACTCGGCGTCACGGCGATCCGCTGCTGGCACGTTGTTCGCCGCAGGGGTCTTCCGGGTCCGGGAGCGGAGGGCGGTGGCGATCTGTTCGAGATCTCGGCCCGAGAAGCCGCTGCCCACCCGTCCCGCATAGCGCAGGACACCCTCGGTGTCGGGGACAGCGAGCAGCAGGGAGCCGAGGGTCCCAGAGCGCTCCCCCTTGCCGTGTCGCCACCCGATGACCACGACCTCCTGGTGGTGGGCGTTCTTGAGCTTGATCCAGGTGCGCGAGCGCTTCCCGGCCTGGTAGATGCCGCTCTCCTTCTTCGCCATCACCCCTTCGAGCTGCAGCTGCTGGGAGATCTCGATCGCATGCTCGACGTCACCGTGGTCGGCGTGGGGCAGCTGGACGTGCTCGGTCACGCTGACGGCGTCGAACAGCGCTTCCCGGCGTTCCAGATAGGACGCTCGCACCAGCGACTCACCGCCGCGGACCAGCAGGTCGAACAGCATCACGTGGACCTCGACCTCCTCCCGCGCTCGGGCGACGTCGCGCTCGCGGGTCAGCCCGAGTCGCTGCTGGAGCCGGGAGAAGGACGGCCGGTCGCTCCCATCCAGCGCCACGATCTCCCCATCCAGCACGGTCTCGCCAGCGACCCTGAGCTCCGGGTCCACGGCGTCGTGCAGCTCCGCGAGCTCGGGGAAGGTCGCGGTGAGGTCGTTGCCGCCACGGCTGGTCAGCCGCACGGCACCCTCGGTGACGGTCGCGATGACGCGCACCCCGTCCCATTTCATCTCGAAGGCCCACTCGTCCTCCTGGCGAATGTCGCCTCGAGTGCCGAGAGTCGCGAGCATCGGTGAGAGCGGCTCTCCCATGCCGGCCGCGCTCGACCCGGCCGGCTCCTCGTCCTCGCTGCGCCGCGGAGGCTTCCGCGACCGCGTGGTCGGCGCGCTCTGGGGTGCAGACCCGCCGCCCTCTCCGCCCTCGCTGTCGCCGTCACCGTCGGGCTGGTCCTTCATGAGGTGCAGCAGCCAGTTCGCCGCCGCCTTCTCCTTCGCGGCGGCGGACTTCCCTGATCCGCCCATCCCGCCGGTGTGGATGAAGGCATAGCGTCGCGGAACCCCGCCGAGGCCGCCGTCCGGGCGACCGTGGCAGACCACGATCACCTCCTTGCCCTCGCGCCATTTCTCGATCTCGACGGTGCCGGTATCCCAGAGGGCGACCTCCCCACCGCCGTACTCCTGTGCGGGGATGGTGCCTTCAAAGGTGCCGTACTCGAGGGGATGGTCCTCGGTCTGCACGGCGAGCCGGTTCTGGTCCGTCTCCAGCGGCGGGCCCTTCGGCACCGCCCAGGAGACCAGCACCCCGGAGTGCTGGAGACGGAAGTCCCAGTGCAGGCGTGAGGCGTGATGCTCCTGGATCACGAACATCGGCTCCTCGGAGTGCAGAGCCTCGAGCGCCTCCTGTGCAGCTGCGGAGCCGGTGTCCGGGTCGCGCTTCGGCGCGGGGACGGGCTCGGGGGTCTTCTCCGGGTCCCGCTTCGAGCGATACACCTCGAGCCGGTCCCGGGCGCGCTTTACCGCGGGTGCCTTCCCTGCGGCCGCGATGCCCAGCGGTGCGATCGGGTCGATGCCCTCCTCGAGCCGCTCGAGCACCTCGGCCATCTCGAGCTGTTCGAGGCCGGGGTCCTCGATCTCCTCCCAGGTGCGCGGGGCGGCGACGGTGGGCCGCAGTCTTCCTCGCAGCGAGTACGGGCAGATGGTGGTCTTCTGCCCGTTGTTCTGCGACCAGTCCACGAGCACCTTGCCGCGGCGCGATGACTTCTTCATCTCGCTCACGACCTGCTCGGGGTGGTCCTGCTCGAGAGCCCGGGCCAGCTGATGCGCGACCTGTGCGATCTCGTCGGCCGTGCTGCTGCCGTCCAGCGGCGCGTACAGATGGATCCCCTTGGATCCGGAGGTCACGGGATAGGAGTCCAGGCCCATATCGGCGAGGATCTCGCGGCACCATCCCGCCACGAGAGCGCAGTCCGCCAGCCCTGCGCCTTCTCCGGGATCGAGATCCAGGACCATCCTGTCGGGACCTGCGGGTTCGAGGTGCTCGTCGAAGCGCCACTGCGGGGTATGGATCTCGAGGGCTGCGAGCTGGGCGAGCCAGACCAGCACCGCGACCTCGTCCACCAGCGGGTAGGTGGCGGTGGCCTCGCTGTGCCGGATCTCGGCGCGCGGCACCCAGTCCGGTGCGTGATCCTCCAGATCCTTGCGGAAGAACGCCTTGCCGGGCCGCTCGGTGGTGCCGACCCCGTCGACCCACCGTTTTCGCGTCGCGGGACGACGCGCGGCCTGCGGGATCAGCAGCGGCGCGATGCGGTGGAAGTAGTCGATCACCTCGCCCTTGGCGGTGCCCGTGGAGGGGTAGAGGATCTTGTCGAGGTTCGAGAGCTTCACCCTCCGTCCGTCCACCTCGACGTGCTGTGCGGGGATGGCCATGGGCCCACTGTGCCCCCGATCGCCGCATTCGTCACCCCCCGGGATCGTTCATCTCCCATAGGTGCACAACCGTCCGACCGCTCGTTCCTGGTCACCGCCGGTTCTCCGTGATGTCATGGGGCATGCGCGCAATCTGGAGCGGTGAGATCACCTTCGGCCTCGTGAACGTGCCGGTGAAGCTCTACGGAGCCACCCGCTCGCACGACATCTCCTTCCATCAGGTCCACGATGAGGATCACGGGCGGATCCGGTATCAGCGCACCTGCGAGGTGTGCGGCCGAGAGATCGACTACGAGCACATCGACAAGGCCTACGACGATGGCGACAAAACGGTGGTGCTCACCGACGAGGAGCTGGACGCGCTGCCGGCGGAGGACAACGACGAGATCGACGTCGTGCAGTTCGTGCCTTCGGATCAGGTGGATCCGATCCTGCTCGGCACCTCGTACTTCCTCGAGCCGGTGGGGCGTTCCGCGAAGGCGTATGTGCTGCTGCGGCGCACGCTGGAGGAGACGGAGCGGACCGCTGTCGTGACCTTCACCCTGCGCACCAAGACCCGCCTCGGGGTGCTGCGGATCCACGGGGACCTGCTCGCGCTGCAAACCCTGCGCTGGCCCAAAGACCTCAAGGAGGTCGACTTCGGCCCCAAGAAGTCGAAGATCAGCAGCAAGGAGATGGCGATGTCGGCGTCCCTGGTCGAGCAGTTCAGCGATGACTTCGACCCTGAGCAGTTCACCGACGAGTGCCAGGCGCAGCTTCGCGAGCTGGTCGACGCCAAGCTCGAGCAGGGAGACTCCGTGGACACCGACGCGACCTTCGGGAAGGACAGCTCGAAAGACGAGGCCGACGCGGCTGGCGGCGGCGGGAAGGTCATCAGCCTGATGGACGCACTGGAACGCAGCGTGCAGAAGCGCCGCGGATCGGGATCATCGCCGGCACAGCAGAAGGACGAGACGGAGAAGAAGGGGTCGGGCCCGACGCGGAAGAAGTCGGACTCGGCGAAGAAGTCCTCGCACTCCACGGCGTCGAGCGCGAAGAGTTCCGGTGCCTCCAAGAAGTCCGGCGGTTCCAAGAAGTCCGGCGGTTCCGGGAAGTCCAGCGCCTCCAAGAGTTCCGGCTCCTCGAAGAAGTCCGGGTCCTCGGCCAAGAGCACAGGCACGAAGACCAAGGCTCCGAAGGCCAAGAAGGCTGCAAAGAAGTCCTCCGGTTCGTCGGCGGAGCGCTCGAAGAAGTCGGCGTAGGCCTCACCTCCCAGGGCACCGTCCGCCTCCGCCCTGCTCTCGCAGGGGCGAGGCGCCGTCGGCACCGAGGATCCTCATGGCGACATCTCCCGCGCTCGACGGGATCCCTGGGCTGCGACCACGGCGATCAGGGCGAGGGCGAAGCCGCCCAGCTGGACGGCCGTGAGCTGCTCGCCGAGCACGAGGAAGCCGAGCACAGCCGCAACGAGTGGGGAGAGCACCGGGAGGAACGCAGCGCTCCCCGCTGGCATCTGACCCAAGCCCCGGAACCACAGCACGTAGGCGAGAAGCCCTCCCACAAGCGCGAGCCAGGCATAGCCCATCGTCGCCTGCGCGTCGAGCGCCGGCGGCGTGCCTTCGACGGCAAGGGCGAGAGGGAGGATGATCAGGCCGCCAGCGGTGAGCTGCCAGCCTGCGAAGGCGATGGGGCCGACGGGTGGCCGCCACCGCTTGGACAGCACCGTGCCCACCGCCATCGAAGCCACGCCACCGATGCCCGCGAGGATGCCGAGCGGATCGAGCGCGGCATCGGGCCCGAGCACCGTGGCTGCGACTCCGAGCACAGCCAGGACTCCCCAGATCAGCCGACGCACCGTCGGCCGCTCCCGGAGCAGGACAGCGGCGAGCACCGCGACCAGCAGCGGCCCGGTGGCGCCGAAGACTCCCGCCACTCCCCCGGTCAGCAGGTAGGCGGCGAGGAACAGCAGCGGGAAGAAGGCGCCGATGTTGAGCGTGCCCAGCAGCAGGGAGCGCCACCACCAGTGGCCGTGCGGGAGGGCGCGGCCGATCGCGAGGGCGAGCAGGCCTGCCGGCAGAGCGCGCAGAGCCCCGGACCACAGGGGATGATCCGGAGGCAGCAGTTCGGTGGTGACGAGGTAGGTGGTCCCCCAGGTGATCGGGGCGATCGCCGTCAGCGCGACAGTCAGCGCGGCGGCCGACCCAGGGCGCGGAGCCGACGGCGTGCCACTCGCGGAAGCATTCCCGCCCCGCGATCTTTCGATGTCTAACTGTTTCATGGTTGAGAATGTATGCCTGCGATAGAGTCCCGTCAAACAGTTAGATGTCGAAGGTTCGCTCACGCTGGCCCCACCGCGAGCGATCCATCCGCGCCAGGAGGGAATGACATGGCAGACCGCGTGAGCGACTTCCTCGCCCAGTGGGCCCGGGAGCGACCGGATCTCGACGCCACCCCGATGGGGGTGATCGGACGCCTTTCGCGGGTCGACGAGATTGCCGGCCGCACGCTGCAGGCGACGTTCCGGGGCGTCGGCCTGCATCGCGGGGAATTCGACACCCTCGCCGCCCTGCGACGGTCCGGGTCCCCGTTCACCCTCACCCCCGGCGAGCTGGCCGCCTCGAGCATGGTCACCGGCGCCGCGATGACCAACCGCCTGCAGCGTCTGGAGGACAAAGGGCTGCTGCAGCGGACGATGGACCCCTCCAACCGGCGCCGCGTGCTGGTGCGCCTCACCGACGCTGGGCGGGAGCTGGTCGACGAGATCGTGGTCCCCCATGTCAACGCCGAGCAGGAACTGTTGGACGCCCGGCTCACGCGCGAGGAGCAGACTCAGCTGGCGAAGCTGCTGGAACGCTTCCTGGAGAACTCGGGCGACGTCTCCACCCACGACACGAGCAAGGACTGACCCGCATGGGCAAGAACCTCAGCCACCAGAATGCGTCGGGTCGGAGAACGACCGGCGAGCCGTCCCAAACACAGGCCCAGACACCGACGACCATCGTCATCACCGGCGCGTCCGACGGGATCGGCGCCGCCGCAGCCCGTCAGCTCGCCGGCACGGGCGTCCGCCTGCTCGTAGTCGGTCGCTCACCGGAGAAGACTGCGGCCGTCGCGCGGGAGATCGACGCCGAACACTTCATCGCCGACTTCGCTCGTCTCGATGACGTGCGCCGCCTCGCGGCGGCGCTCTCAGCGGCGACCGCCGAGCACGGCATCGACGTGCTCGCCAACAATGCCGGCGGAATCTTCGGCGACCGCACCCCGACCGTCGACGGTTTCGAGAAGACGCTCCAGGTCAACCACCTCGCCCCATTCCTGCTGACCAACCTCCTGCTGCCACGCCTGCTGCCCGGGGGCGCCTCGGTCGTGAACACCTCAAGCATGGCGAACCGGCTGTTCGGGCACCTGGACCTCTCCGACCTCGGCAACGAGCGGAGATACAGCCCGCGCAAGGCCTACGGGGATGCAAAGCTCGCGAACGTGCTGTTCACCCGCAGCCTGCACGCGAAGTTCCACGACCAGGGGCTCTCTTCCGCGGCATTCCACCCCGGGCTGGTGCGCACGAGCTTCTCCGCCGGATCGGCGAGTTCGATGCGCTGGTTCTATCAGTCGCCGCTCGCGCGCTTCGCACCGATGATCAGCCCCGAACAGGGCGGCGCGACCCTGGCCTGGTTCCTCACCGGCGTGCCGGGTTCGACCTGGACCTCCGGGCGCTACTACGACCAGGACCGGCCCACCACGCGCGTGAACCCGCAGGCCGACGACCTCGCTCTCGCCGAGGGGCTGTGGCAGCGCAGCGCCGAGCTGGTGGGTCTGTCCCCCACCCGCTGACGCCCGGTGACGCCCGGTGACGCCCGGTGATGCCCGGTGACCGAGGCTGCCGATCGCGTACTGCTGAGCGCCCAGCGCTCGGACGGTGTGGAGGCTCCCGGCCGGACGGGGCAGGATGGGCGGTCAGGACCCCACCCCGATCAGCACCAGGAGCCCCCATGACCGCAGTCGTCGTCACCGCGATCTTCTACCCCAAGCCCGGCAAGAAGCAGGAGCTGGCCGAGGCCATGCATCGCGGCATCGCCGCCGTGCACGGAGAGAACGGCTGCGAGCTCTATGCGATCCACGACGCCGAGGACGGCACCATCACGATGATCGAGAAGTGGTCCTCCGTCGAGGCGCTCGACACCCACGGCGACAGCGATGAGGTCAAGATCCTGCGCGCCGATGTGGCGGACCTGGTCGAGAAGCCGGGCCTGGTCACCCGCATGACCCCCATCCCTGCAGGCACGGAGGCGCAGGGACAGCTCTGACCTCTGAACCCGCCGGAGCCTGGTTCTGCCCACAGCAGAGGCTCCGGCGGGGTCGTCGCAGGCGGCGTACCGTCATCCCATGACCACGCTGGAGCCTCTGCTGCGAGAGCTGATCGGCGGCGCCCTGCGCCGTCGCCGACGGGAGCACGGACGCACCCTCACCGATGTCGCCGGGCAGGCCGGGGTGAGCATGCAGCACCTCTCGGACGTCGAGCGTGGGCGCAAGGACGCCTCGAGCGAGATCCTCGCTGCGATCTGCGGAGCGCTCGGCGTGACGGCCGCCCAGTTGATGTCCGAAGCGGCACAGCCCTCGGCTCGGTCCTCAGCGCAGTCCGCAGCGCGGTCCTCAGCTCAGTCCTCGGCTCTGCCCGCAGCCACGCCCGCAGCCCGGTCGTCGGCCCAGCCCTACGCCCGGCCCGTCCTGCTCGACCTCGCCCGTGCTCCGCGCTCGGCGCCGCCTGAGCTCGAGATCGAGCCTGAGCTCGGGGCGAGGTCCGTCGTCAGCGGACGGCACCGACCCTCCCTCCGCCCGCTCCGCCCGCGCGACGTCATGCTGTCGGCCGCCTGAGCAGAATCTCGTCGGCGAGCCCGTATTCCACGATCGCCGCGGCATCCAGCACCCGCTCGCGTTCGAGGTCCTGCCTCACCTGCGAGGCGTCGCGGCCGGTCGACTCTGCGAGCAGCTGTTCCAGCTGGCGGCGCACCCGTTCGACCTCCTCGACGGCAAGGATCAGGTCCGGGATCGCTCCGCGTCCGCTGGCCTCGAGCGGTCGCAGCACCGCGCGCGAGTGCGGCAGCACGGCCCGCATCCCGGGAGTTCCCGCGGCCAGCAGCAGCACCGGCGCGGCGACGACCTGGCCCACGCAGGTCACCGCGATCGGGCTGCGCACATAGGCGAGCGCGTCGTGGATGGCGAGCACTGCCTGCACGTCCCCGCCGGCGGAGTTCAGGTAGATCTGGATGGGGGTGTCCCGCGACTCGTTCTCCAGGTGCAGCACCTGGGCGATGATCGTGTTCGCCACCCCGTCGTCCACCTCGGTGCCGAGGTAGACGATGCGGTCGCTGAGCAGGCGGGAGAAGATGTCGGCCGTCCGCTCGCCGCCGCCTGCGGTGCGCTCGATGACGCTGGGGATGGTGTAGCTGCTCATCGTCCGAGTCCTGTCGTCGTGGTGGCGGACCGCATCGGGAGGATCTCGCGGAGGTCGGCGACCACCTGGTCGCAGAATCCGTAGGCGACCGCGTCGGCTGCGGACCAGAAGCGGTCGCGCTCCGAGTCGCGGGCGATCGTCTCTCGCGGCTGCCCGGTTCGCTCTGCGGTGATGTCGATGAGCAGATCGCGGTTCGCGCGCAGGTCCTCGGCCTGGATCTCGATGTCGGCTGCAGAGCCGCCGAAGCCCGCGGATCCCTGATGCATGAGCACCCGCCCGTGCGGGAGGATGCTCCGCTTGCCGGGGGTGCCGTGCGTGAGCAGGTACTGGCCGGCGCTGTAGGCCATGCCCAGAGCGACGGTGCGCACATCGCAGGGCACCAGGTCCATGAGGTCCCCGATCGCGAGCATGGCGGGCACCAGCCCGCCAGGAGAGTTGATCAGCAGCGTGATGTCGCTGTCGGGGTCCTCGGCGGCCAGGAGCAGCAGTCCGGCGCTGAGCTGGGCGCCATTGTCCTGATCGAGCTCCCGATCCAGCAGCAGGACGCGCTGGTGGAGGAGGCCGAGATCGATGCGGTCGGTGAGGGCGGCGGTGGTCGTGGCTGGAGGTGAGGTGGTGGTCATGTGGCGAGTCTTCGCCGGGCCGGTGGCGCGGCGCCAGCATCTCCGCTCTGGGTTGATCAGTCCTGCGCTGATCAGTTCAGGGCTGATCAGCTGTGCGCTCATTAGCTGTGCGCTGATCGGCCCAGCGTTGAGGGGCCCAGCGTTGATAGGGCAGCGTTGATCAGCCCTGGGCGGAGGCCGGCCCGGCGCGGGTCCCCCGCCGTGTGAACGCAGATCACGGCAGGCTCGCCAGGACCCCGCGACGAGGAGGAGACTCGCGCCACCGCCCTGACCGAGGAGAGCCCGATGACGCAGCACACCCCGACCGCCGCCGCCGAGCGGGCCGATGCCGAGCGGGCCGACGTCCCCGCCTCCTGGACCAACTTCCGGCGCCGCCGGGACGAATCCCTGGCCGCACGCCACGGCATCCTCTCCCAGGTCGCGCTGCACTGGATCGACCCGTCGGCCGGGCCGCAGCATCTCGGCGAGGTCCCCGGCAGCTGGGAGATCATCGAGGATCGACCGGTCGTGCGCTTCGGAGGCACGGAGCTCACGCTGCTCGCCGACTCCTCGGAGATCGGCGTCCGCGCCGATGACGGGGTCGTCGTCACGACCGTGACCTCCGCGGGTGACGTCCGCCTGGCGAGCTTCGGCGAGGACGTGCAGATCGATGTGATCCGTCGGGGCGGGCGGATCGGCCTGCGCCTGCTCGACCCGGCGGCGCCACGACTGGCCGCCTTCGACGGGGTGCCGACCTTTCCCTACGACCCCGCCTCTGTGCATACCGGGACCTTCCGGCCCCAGCCCGCCACGGTGCGAGTCGGCTCGGCGCTGCCGTGGCTCGAGCAGGAGCTGTCCTCCCCCGGGGTCGTGACCCTCGAGATCGCCGGCACCGAGGTGGATCTCGTGCTCACCGGCGAATCCAGCATCCTGTTCACCGACGAGACCTCCGGCTCCGAGAGCGCCCACTGGCGTCAGGTCAGCGCACAGCTGGACGGCGACCGGGTGCACGTGGATCTCAACTTCTCCCTGAACTTCCCGTCCGCCTTCAGCGCCTGGGGCACCTGTCCGCGCCCGCCGGCGGGCAACCACCTGCCGCTGGCCGTGCGCGCCGGGGAGGCCCGGGTCGAGCCCACGGAGCGCTGAGCGGCTGCCGAGCCTCTAGGATCGCGGGATGCCAGACCGTCCCGATCCCGAGACCGGCGAGACCCCCGAAGTCTCCGACGGCCCTGCCCGCACGCGCGGCGGGGTGCCCTGGGGCTCCGTGCTGCGCAACGTCACCCTCGTGCTCGCCGTGCTGGTGATGGTGTGGCTCGCGCTGAACGTGCGCCTGCCGTCCGTGGACGAGCTGCGCGCGGACATCGCCGAGCTCGGTGCCTGGGGTCCGCTCGCCTTCATCGCGCTCTACGCGGCGGTGGCCCTGACACCGATCCCGGTGACGATCATGGCGGTGGCCGGCGGGATGCTCTTCGGGGTGCCCGGTGGCACCGTGCTGTCGATGATCGGGGTGACGCTCGGCTGCTGGGGCGGCTACTGGGTGGCGCGGGGCCTGGGCCGGGACACGGTGATGCGCGCTCTCGGATCGCACGCGGAGCTGGTCGAGGACCGCCTCGAGAACGGCGGGTTCTATGCGGTGTGCACGCTGCGACTGATGCCCGGCATCCCCTACTGGCCGGTGAACTACGGCAGCGGCGCTTTGGGCATCAGCAGCCGCGACTTCCTCATCGCCACTGCGCTCTCGGCGCTGCCGGGTCAGATCTCCCTCATCGCCGTCGGAGTGTTCCTGGTCGAGCCGGGCATCGCCTCCGGTGCGGTGGTGGCGATCTCCTGGACCATCGTGATCGCACTGACGCTGCTGTCCTATCGCCGGTGGAGGGCCACCCGCAGCACGGAGCATCCCGAGGACGCCATCCCCTCTGCTACCACTGACAACGCCTGATTCCGGTCTAGACTGCTCCCACGCCGCCGGAGCACCCCTCAGCACGATGTCCGGGGTAGGCCCCGATCGGTCGCAGCGCGCCAGCCGGCGCGCGTCGCAGGCGGACTCCTACCAGGTGCGCACCGTGGGCCAGCAGCCCACCAGCACCACGGTCGACGGATTCCGTGCGATCAACTCGGCACAGGACCCGGACACCCTGACCGAGGAGATCGCCTCCGCGGACCTGGTGACCACCGCCGTCGGTGCCCATATCCTGCGGTTCGTGGCGCCGAACATCGCCGCCGGGATCGCTGCCCGCCCCGCCGGGGCACCGCCGCTGGCGGTGCTGGCCTGCGAGAACGCGATCAATGCCACGGATCTGCTCGAGCAGGAGATCCGCAACGCCTATCAGGGCGACGATCTCGAGGAGAAGGCACTGTTCGCGAACACCGCAGTGGACAGGATCGTGCCCGTCCAGGCGGAAGGCGCAGGTCTGGACGTCACCGTCGAGGACTTCTACGAGTGGGCGGTCGAGCGCGGCCCCTTCAACGGTCACGAGCTCGAGGTCCCGGGGATCACCTGGGTCGATGACCTGGGGCCGTACATCGAACGGAAGCTGTTCACGGTCAACACCGGCCATGCCACCACCGCCTGGCACGGCTGGGCGGCAGGGCACGCGACGATCGCGGAAGCGATCTCGGATCCTGCCGTCGCGGTCGAGGTCGAATCGGTGCTCGCCGAGACCTCCTCGCTGCTGGTGGCCGTGCACGGCTTCTCCGAGGAGGAGATGGCCTCCTACCGGAACAAGGTGCTAGGCCGTTTCGCGAACACCTCGCTGCCGGACCCCGTCGAGCGCGTGGGCAGGGCGCCGCTGCGCAAGCTCTCCCGCGAGGACCGGATCGTCGGCCCGGCGGCCGCCCTCGCCGAGCGGGGGATGCAGCATGACGGCCTGCTGGCCGCCTTCGGCGCGGCACTCGCCTTCACCCCGGAAGGGGACGAGGAGGTGGACCGCCTGCAGGAGATCCTGCGAGGAGGCGATGCAGACGCCGCCGCCGCGGAGATCACCGGCCTCGAGCCCACCCATCCGCTGTTCCCCGAGGTGCGTGCACTGATCGCTGCACGCACCACGCGCTGAGCACCCGTCCGGTCCACCCCGCCCTGCCCATCTGGGCACGGTATATTCCCCACACACACGTGACCCCACGAAAGGCACACACCATGGCAGAGCGCACCGTCAAGATCGCCAGCTCCTCCGGGCTCCACGCCCGTCCGGCCGGCATCTTCGCCCAGGCCGCAGCGGAGCAGCCCGCAAGCGTGACCATCGAGAAGGCCGGCGGCAGCGCCGTGCAGGCATCGAGCATGCTGATGCTTATGACCCTCGGGGCCGGCAACGGCGACGAGGTGACCCTGCGGGCCGAGGGCGACGGCGCCGAGGAGTCCGTGAACGCACTCGCCGCACTCCTGGAGAAGGACCTCGACGCCGAGGCGTGAGCAGGCCGCGCACAGCGACGAAGGGCGCCCCACCGATCCTGGTGGGGCGCCCTTCGTCCTGCAGAGAGCAGATCAGCGCGTCACAGGCCGAGCTCGCCGAGGATCGGCAGGCCGGCGCGGACGGTGCTGATCGCGTCCTCCGCGGTGCGTGCGGCGACGGCCTTCGCTGCGAGCTCCTTCGCCTGCTCGAGCGTCACCGTGGAGAGCACCTTCGCGACCGCCGGCAGCGAGCGCGGGGTCATCGACAGGCTGTTCACCCCGAGGCCCACCAGCACCACCGCGAGGCCGGAGTCACCGGCCGCCTCGCCGCACACGCCGACGGGCTTGTTCGCGCTCTCACCGAAGGCTTCCGGATCCCCTCCGGCGCTCCGCGCCCCCTCACAGGTCGCCTTGACCAGCGAGAGCACGGACGGCTGCCAGGGCTTGTTCAGATGCGCCAGAGAGCCCAGCTGACGATCGGCGGCCATCGTGTACTGCGTGAGATCGTTGGTGCCGATCGAGGCGAAGTCGCAGGCGCTGAGATGACGATCCGCGGTGATCGCGGCCGCCGGGGTCTCGACCATGATGCCGGCCGGTTCGAGCCCGCGCTCCCGGCACATCGCCACGAAGTCCTCGGTCTCCGGGACCGTCGCGATCATCGGGGCCATCACCCAGGGCTTGGCCTCGGACTGCGCCGCGGCCGCCGCGATCGCGTCGAGCTGGTTGGTGAGCACCGAGCGCTTCTCCCAGGAGGTGCGGTAAGCGCGCACCCCGAGAGCGGGATTCGGCTCGTCGGCGTCGGTGAGGAAGGGCAGGGGCTTGTCCGCGCCGGCGTCGATGGTGCGCACCACGACCTTCTTGCCGGCAAGGTGCGCGAAGGTCTCGACATACGCCTTCGTCTGCTCCTCGACGGACGGCTCGTCCTCACGGTCCAGGAACAGGAACTCGGTGCGGAACAGGCCCACCCCGTCGGCGTTCGCGGCGGCGGCCTTCTCTGCGTCCTTGGCGCCGCCGATGTTGGCCAGCAGCTGCACCCGGGTCCCGTCGGAGAGCACTCCGCCGCCGCCCTCGTAGCTCAGCGGATTCTTCTGCAGCTCGGTCCAGGCCGCGGCGAACCGATGATGCTCCTCGGTGACCTCATCGGTGATGGTGCCGAGCCCGGCATCGACGAACACCTCGGTGCCGTCGGCGAACTCGTGGATGCTCTTGGCCGCGACGATCGCGGGCAGGCCCAGCTGACGGGCGAGGATCGCGGTGTGCGACTGGGGGCCGCCGTCGGAGGTGACCAGCGCGATCACGCGTGCGGGATCGAGCGTGGCGGTGTCCGCGGGGGCGAGGTCGATGGCGGTGAGCACGAAGGGCTCGTCGACCTCGGGGATGCCGGGGGCCTGCTCGCCGCGCAGTTCGGCGACGATGCGGGCGCGCACGTCGCGCACGTCGGTGGCGCGCTCGGCCATGTACCCGCCGAGCCCCTCGAGCATGCTGGCGACCTGGTCACCGGCTTCCCACACGGCCCGCTCCGGGGTCTTTCCGCCGGTGAGGACGAAGCCCTGGGCGGTCTGGGTGAGTGAGGGATCCGCGGCCATCTGCGCCGTGGCCTCGAGGATCTTCTTCCCGTCCCCCGCCGCGCGCTCGGCGAGCCGGATCAGGGTGGCCTGCACGGCGGCGGCTGCGGCCGGGATCCGCTCGGCTTCGGCAGCGCGGTCCGCACCTTCGGCAAGGGTGTCGCCGGACGAAGGCTCGGCGACCGGCGGCGCCATCGCGCGGATGGTGCCGATCACCCGGCCAGGGCTGACTGCGACACCGGTGTACTGAGCCATCATTGCCATCTCCTCTGAGGAGGTCGGAAGGGGTTCTTGGCCGTCATCGTACGCGGAGCACGACGTCGTCCGCGCCCCTACGATGGCGCGATGAACGCCATGGCCTGGGAGCATCTGCACGAACCCGATCTGCGCGGGCGCACCGTCGTGATGACGGGAGCGAGCGACGGCCTGGGGCGGGAGGCGGCGCTCCAGCTCGCCCGCTGGGGCGCGGACCTGGTCCTCGCGGTGCGCAGCCGGTCCAAAGGTGAGGTGGTCCAGTCCCGGATCGTGCGCGAGACCGGCCGGGAGGAGGCAGTCCGCCTGGTCCAGCTCGACCTGGCGGAGCTCTCCTCTGTCCGCTCCGCGGCCGCTCAGATCGCGGAGCTCACGGACGCCCGCGGGATCGATCTGCTGATCCATGTCGCGGGACTGGTGACCCGCCGCCGGGGGCTCACCGCGGACGGCTTCGAGCTGATGACCGGAGTGAACGCCCTGGCGCCGCTGCTGCTGACGGATCTGCTGCTGCCGCTGGTGCGGGGGCGGGTCGTGGTGACGGCCTCGCAGGCGCACGCCTTCGGTGAGATCGACCTGTCCGATCCCTACTTCTCCCGCAGCGGCTGGTCCCTGCGCGCCGCCTATGGACGCTCGAAGCTCGTGACGATGCTGTGGGGGCGCGAGCTCTCCGAGCGGCTGCAGGAACGGGGCGGGCCGGTGGACCTGCAGCTCGTGCACCCTGGCTGGGTGCTCACGAACCTGCAGAACGCGACCGGCTCCGCCCGTCTGGATCGGCTGGTCACCGAGGTGACCAGGCCATTCGCCATGCCGCCGACGGGAGGCGCCGCCGCGGTGCTGTTCGCCGCGACCCAGCCGCTCCCGCCCGGCTCCTACCTCGGTCCCGACGGACCCAGGGCGCTGCGGGGGCGGCCGACGCTCCTGCGCCGCTCCGGCCCGGCGCTGGACCGCGACCTGGCGCGTGAGGTCACGGCCTGGGCACGGTCAGAGGTGGCGGCGGTCTGAGGACATCAGTTCGCGGAGTCCGGGGACTGCGGCGAATCCGCCGAGACCGGGCTCGGGGCCGACTGCGCCGAGACCGGCGACTGAGCGGACACAGGAGACTGTGCCGACGGGGCCGACGGGGCCGACGGGGCGGACTGGGCGGACACAGCTGACTGCGCTGACACCGCCGACACCGGCGACCGAGCGGACTGCGCGGACTGCGCGGACACCGCAGACTGCGCCGACACCGCCGACACCGCCGTCGGGGCTGACTGCGCCGAGAGCGCCGAGACCGCAGTCTGCGCGGAGACGGGGCTGTTGGCCGTCAGCATCAGCTCGACGGGCGGCACCGCGCTCGCCAGGTCCTCGCTCACTGCGCCCTCGCTCACCAGGTCCTCACTCGCCGGACTCGGCACCGAGAGGGTGGAGGCGTCCTCGGCAGGACGCTCGGCAGCCTGCACGGTGCTCTGCTCGACGGTGGTGTCGTCCACACCCTCGACGGGCCCGCCCGCGGTCATCGCGTAGGCCACTCCCGGGATGAGCACTGCTGCCGTGGTCCCGGCCGCCACTGTCCAGATCGTCTTCGCCCGCATCGTCATCTCTCCTCCGTCGGCCCGTGCTCCGGGCTGCTTCCGTTTCTGTGATGCCCTCAGGAAACACCGCCCGGATGAGACCAGCCCAAGATCCGGATGAGGCCGTTCTCATCGATGTGACCGCCTGTGACGCAGGGGTCGACGCCGGTGCCCGCCCCGCGCAAGACTCCTCGCAGACCACGACGATCGAGGAGCACGCCATGAGCACCACCGACCAGATCACCGACCACGGCACCGCGCCCTCCTCCTGGTCGGACTTCCGAAGCCGGCGCCACCGCTCCCTCGCCGACCCTCACGGGATCCTCGCCCAGGTGGGTCTGCACTGGGTGGATCCCGAGCAGGCGGCCCGGTCCTTCGACGACGTGCCCGGCAGCTGGGAGATCGCGGGCAATCAGCTCACGGTGACCTGGCAGGGCGAGGAGCTCGAGCTCCTCGCGTCGTCACCGGAGGTGGAGGAGACCCGCGAGGGCGAGCTGCACCGCGCGACGATCACGACTCCCGGAGATGTGCGCGTGGCGCGGTACGGCGCGGACGTGCAGATCGACGTGATCCGTCGCGGCGGCCGCACGGGGCTGCGCCTCCTGGACCCGGCTGCGCCCCGACGCACCACGTTCTCCGAGGTCCCCACCTATCCCTACGACCCGGGGCTCGTGCTCACCGGCACCTGGACCGCTCGGCCCACCGAGGTGACCGTCGGTTCCGCGCTGCCCTGGCTCGAGCAGCGTCTCCCCTCCCCTGGCGTCGCCTCGCTCGAGATCGGGGGCAAGCGCGTGCAGCTGGTGCTCACCGGCGACGCGAACGTCCTGTTCACCGACGAGACCTCGGGAACCACCAGCGCCGACTGGCGGGTGGTGACCGCGGAGCTCGACGGGGACACGATCACGGTGGACTTCAACCGGGCCGTGAACTTCCCGGCGGCCTTCAGCGCCTGGGCCACCTGCCCGCGCCCGCCCGCCGCGAACCACCTCGCGGCCGCGATCCGGGCCGGGGAGAAGCGGGTGACGCGCACGGAGCGGTGACGCGGAGGGTGCGGGATTCGAACCCGCGGTACAGGGTCACTGCACATTGGTTTTCAAGACCAACTCATTCGGCCGCTCTGACAACCCTCCTCATGCCCGGAGGCACCCGCGAGAGTCTACCGCCGCAGCGCCTTGTCCACCTCCACCACCGCGAACACCACCACTCCGGCGGCGATCGGGACCAGCCAGCCCGTCCAGCCCACCGCACCGGAGGCGAAGGCGGTCTGCATGAACGGGACATAGACGAAGGCCAGCTGCAGCAGAAGCATGATCGCGATGCAGGCCCAGGAGATCGGGTTCGTCGTGAGCAGCTCTTTGCGCAGGCTCGTGGTGCGAGTGAAGCGCGAGGCCAGCAGATAGAAGATCTGGCCCACCACCAGGGTGTTGACCGCGATCGTGCGGGAGACCTCGAGCGGAACGCCCTGGGCCTGGCCCAGCAGGAACACCCCGATGGTGATCCCGCCCAGCAGCAGCGAGACGTAGACGATCCGGATCATGCCAGCGAGCGGGATGATCGACCCGCCGGGCTTGCGGGGCGGGCGGCGCATGATGTCGGGCTCCCCCGGCTCGAAGGCGAGCGCGAGCGCGAGGGTGACGGCGGTGATGGTGTTCACCCACAGCACCTGCACCGGGGTCAGCGGGAGCGTCATCCCCATCAGCACGGCGACCAGGATGACCAAGCCCTGCGCGCCATTGGTGGGCAGGATGAACGCGATCGCCTTGCGGAGGTTGTCGTAGATGGTGCGGCCCATCTCGACGGAGTCCGCGATGGTCGCGAAGTTGTCGTCCGCGAGCACCACATCGGCCGCCTCCTTGGTGGCCTCAGTGCCCTTGATACCCATGGCCACCCCCACGTCGGCCTTCTTCAGCGAGGGGGCATCGTTGACGCCGTCTCCGGTCATCGCGACCACGTCACCGCCGTCCTGCAGCGCCGTGACCAGCCGCAGCTTGTGCTCAGGACTGGTGCGGGCGAAGATCAAGCGGGTGTGTGCGAGCTCGGCGAACTCCTCGTCGTCCGCGGCGTCCAGCTCCGCGCCGGTGACGGCGCCGTGCTCGTCCTCGATGCCCATCTCGCGACCGATCGCGGTGGCGGTGCCGGCGTGGTCACCGGTGATCATCATGACCCGGATGCCGGCACCCTGGACGAGCCGGATGGCCTCGATGGCCTCCTGGCGGGGTGGGTCGATGATCCCGTACAGACCCAGGAACGTGAAGCCGCCGGAATCGACGTCCGACGGGGCGAGCGAGTCGGTGGCGTCTCCGGCCCGGCGCACCGCCGCGGCGAGCACCCGCAGGCCCTGGCCGCTCAGCTCGTCGATCACCCGGTCCCAGTGCTCGCGATCCAGCGCTTCGCGCTCGTCCAGGCCCATCCCCTGGAACTCGGAGCGGTCCAGCAGCCGGTCGGGGGCTCCCTTGAGGTTCACCACCCGGCCGACGCCCTCGATCTCGTCGAGGGTCGCCATGTACTTGTATGCGGAGTCGAAGGGCACCACGGCCAGGCGGTGCTCGTCGTCGCCCTCAATGCCGGCCTTCATCGCGAAAGTCCTCAGTCCGCCATCCGTCGGCTCGCCGGAGAGCACCCACCGGTCGTCCTTCCGCGAGACGGTGGAGTCGTTGGTGCGTGCGGCGACCTCGGCGAGCATCCGCAGGTCCCCGCGGTCCTCGGCGTCGATGACCTGCCCGTCCAGCTCGATGTCCCCCTCGGGCGCATACCCGGTGCCGCGCACGTCATAGGTGCCGGCGGGGGTGACCACGGTGCGCACCGTCATCTCGTTCCTGGTGAGCGTGCCGGTCTTGTCCGAGGCGATGACGGTGACGGAGCCCAGGGTCTCCACCGAGTTCATACGCCGGGTGATGGAGTTGCGGCCGGCCATCTTCTGCACGCCGAGCGCGAGGGTGATGGTGAGGACCGCAGGCAGCCCCTCAGGGATCGCGGCAACCGCGAAGCCGATGGCCGCCATCACGAGTTCGCCGAGCCCGTACTCGTACAGCGCCCAGCCGGCCACGAACATCAACGCGGCGGCGATGACCACGACGATCGAGAGCTTGGTGGAGAAGGAGGACATCTGCCGCGTCAGCGGGGTTTCCATCGATTCCACCTCGTCGAGCATTGAGGTGATGTGCCCGATCTCGGTATGGCGTCCGGTGCCGACCACCACGCCGCGGCCCGAGCCGGAGGCGATGGTGGTGCCGGAGAAGGCGATCGCGCTACGATCGCCGAGCGCGGCGTCGACCTCGACAGAGCGCGGCGACTTCTCCACTGCGAGGGACTCGCCGGTCAGGGCGGACTCCTCGGCGGTGAGGTTGGTGGCCTCGAGGATGCGGACGTCGGCCGGGACCTTGTCCCCGCCGCCGAGCCGCACCACATCCCCAGGGACCAGGTTCTCCGCCGGGATCGTCGACCAGGAGCCGTCGCGCCGCACCTGCGCGTCCAGGGAGAGCATGGAGCGGATGCCCTCGAGGGCGTCGGCGGCCTTGCCCTCCTGGACGTACCCGATCACGGCGTTGATCAGCACGACCGCGAGGATCACGACGGTGTCGACGACATGCCCCATGAGCGTGGTCAGCACGCCGGCGCCGAGCAGGACGTAGATCATCGGGTCCTTGAACTGGCGCAGGAACCGTCGCAGAGCCGATTCCTGCTGACCGCTCGGCAGGGCGTTGGGGCCGTGGTGCTCGAGACGCCGGGAGGCCACGTCCGCCGGGAGCCCGTCGGCCGCGGTCCCGAGCTGCTCGAGGACCTGATCGACCGGAACCGCGTGCGGCGTGGGAATCAGGGGCTGCTCGCCGGCCGACGAGGAGGTGGGTGGCTGGGGGGACGTGGTCACGGTGCTCATCGTCCCTCCATCATCACCCCGTGAGCTGAGGGATCACGAGGACTTCCGTCACCGGAGCCTGGGTGCCGACCGGGCGACGCCCGAGAAGCGGCGGCCTACCGCGTCGAGCTCGCGAGCCAGCGCCGATGCGCTGAGATGGCGGCCTGGGCGGGACAGCGCAGCTGGGCCAAGGAGTCGATGAAGCGGAAGGGGTTCTCCCCGCGGTACAGAGCCATCCGATCCGTGGTCGCGAGCGCCGTGATCCGGCGGCCCGCTGGATGCCTGAGCACCACGACGACGGCTCCTGTGGTCCAGTACGTTCTGCTCTGCTCGATCACGGCAACCTGCTCCCACGGGATCCGGTGGGTGCGTAGGTAGTGGACCAGGGTGAGTCCGTCGTCGTCGACGATGAACTGGAGCCGGGTGCCGATCACCACTATCGCGATGACGAGGAGCAGGACCACCACACACATCACCGCACCGAGCACACCGATGACGGAGTCCAGGGTGAGCAGCATCGCACCCATTCCGAGCAGGACCAAGCCGGCGAATCCCGCGACACAGCCCAGAGCCCCGCGGACCCAACCAGTCTTCAGCGCCCGATACCTGATCTCCGCCACCACTGCCGTCACGCCACCTGGGTGCGACGCACCAGCAGCAGCCACACTCCCGCCGAGGCCGCCCCGATCAGGGCGATCACCACCATCCATGGGCCCCAGCCCATGGTCATGACCTCCAGCAGGTTCTGCCCGAAGCCATCCAGCAGAAGCACACCCGCGAGGATCCCCACGCCGATCAGCGCAAGGATCGCTCCGGCCACCCAGAGGAAGGCCTGACCGAACCGCAGGAAGGCGGCGGTGATGGCGGCACCGAGGAACAGCGTGCCCAGGATCAGCAGGAAGGTCTGCATCAGGGTCTGCCACGGTGCGCCGGTGCCGGTGTAGAAGACGTCGAAGAAGCGGATGCTCAGGCCGAAGCCGTCGGTGGCCTGTTCGATGGTCTTCCCGATGGTGACCAGGACGGAGTAGACCACGGCGTTTCCCAGGAACACCGCGCTCAGACCGGTGGCGAACTCCCGGCGGGTCAGTCCGAGGCCGAGCGCGAGGGGGAAGTACTGACCCATGGAGGTGAAGCCGTAGCCGATCAGCGGCCCCAGCAGGGCGAAGATCGCCCCGTTCCATTGCATGCCGTAGTACATCCCAGCCTGGGCCTCAGGCCCCTGCGACCCGACGATCAGGCCCACCGCCAGGATGACCACGAAGGCGAAGGTGACGGCGACCAGGGGCCATCCGAAGGCCTGCATCCGATTGACCAGGTGCATGTCGATGACGTTGCGCGAGCGCATCAGGGTTCTCCTCTCAGGTCACCGGGCAGCAGCCGCGGCGGTGGTGCGGTGGACGATGTAGTTCTGCAGCGAGACGGGGGCGACCTGGAGTCCGGCTGCCCGGGCGCGGTCCGCACTGCCCGGCTCGGCATGCACGGTGGCGGTCGCGAGCGCACCGATCTCCTGGACGCGGAGCACATCGGCCCCGGCGATGAAGGCCGTGACCTCGTCCAGCCGGCCGGAGAACTCGATCGCCGCGCTCTGCAGCTCTTCGGCCTCGGCGGAGATCGCGACCCGCCCCTCGTCCAGCAGCACCACGTGCTCGAGCAGGTTGGAGACCTCGTCGATGTGGTGGGTGGAGAGGATCACGGTGCGGGGGTGTTCGGAGAAGTCGGCCAGCAGCCGGTCGAAGAACAGGCGGCGGGCCACCGCATCGAGGCCCAGGTAGGGCTCGTCGAAGAAGGTCAGCGGGGCTCGGGAGGCCAGGCCGATGATGATGCCGACGGCCGAGAGCTGCCCGCGCGAGAGCTTCTTGATGGCCCGCTTCTCCGGCAGCCGGAAGTCGGCGACCAGCTCCCGGGCGAGCCCCTGGTCCCACGCGGGATAGAGCCCTTCGGCGATGCGCAGGATGTCCGATGGCCGGAATCCGTCGGGGTACTTCTGGCTCTCCTGGATGAAGCAGGTCTTAGAGAGCACCTCGGCGTTCTCGACCGGGCTCTGGCCCAGCATCCGCATCTCACCGGAGGTGGCGAAGATCTGTCCGGTCAGCAGCTTCATGAGCGTGGTCTTGCCGGCGCCGTTGCGGCCCAGCAGTCCGTGCACCCGGCCTGCGGCGAAGTCGAGGGAGACGTCGTCGATCGCGGCGACGTCACGGAAGTGCTTGGTGAGGTTGCGGGTCTCGATAGCACTCATTGCAGTGCCTCCATCATCTCGGTGATCTCTCGGTGGTCGATGCCCAGGTGCGCGGCTTCGCGCAGCAGTGGGGCGAGGTAGTCGCGGGCGAAGTCGTCGCGCCTGCGCTGTCTCAGCAGCGCGGTCGCG
Source organism: Brachybacterium sp. (assembly GCF_052095815.1). Lineage (NCBI taxonomy): Bacteria > Bacillati > Actinomycetota > Actinomycetes > Micrococcales > Dermabacteraceae > Brachybacterium > Brachybacterium sp. Next base: position 104,434 of record NZ_JBQDLF010000008.1, read on the forward strand.
CCGACGGCGACGAACATTCCCACTCCTCGGCGTTTGACCAGGACGCCGGCGTCGGCCAGGAGGTTCAGCCCCTTGCCGGCGGTGGCGGGGTTGATGCGGAGGAACGCGGCCAGCTCATTGGTGGAGGGCACCGGGCCGTCCTCCGGATGGGTCCCGTTGAGGATCCCGTCCTCGATCTGCTCCGCCACCGCGATGTAGAGCGGCTTCGTCTCATCCAGCACAGAAGCCTCCCAGTCGTGAGGACCGCCAGCCATCTCGGCCCGTTGGTTCATTACTCCACTAATGAACCACAGAACCGAAGAGCCGTCAAGAGGTCGACAGGCTCCCCGCCGGGCAGCTTTCCCGATACCGGCCCATGGGGGCACCGGTCAGGGAAGCGCGCATAGGCTGGAGCCATCCGCCCCCGAGCGAGAGGAGCGCCCCATGCGCGCCATAGTGATCGAATCCGAGGGCGCAGCCCCGCGCCTGCTGGAGCACGCCGACGAGTCCCTGCTCAGCGGGGACGTCGAGCTGGACGTGCTGGCCTCCAGCGTCAACTTCAAGGACGGCATGGCCCTGGCCGGTAAGGGCATCGCCCGTGCCCATCCCCTGATCCCGGGCATCGACCTGGTGGGACGGGTGACTGGCTCGGCTGGCTCGGCCGACGAACGCTTCTCCGCCGGAGACCTGGTGATCCTCAACGGGGACGGCATCGGCGAATCCCTCCATGGCGGCTTCGCCACCCGAGCCCGGGTGCGCCCCGACGCGCTCGTTCGCCTTCCCGCCAGCCTCTCCCCCGAGCGGGCCGCCGCGATCGGCACCGCGGGGTTCACCGCGATGCTCGCAGTGCTGCGACTGGAGGATTCCGGCCTGACCCCGGACGCCGGGTACATCCTGGTCACCGGGGCCTCCGGCGGCGCGGGCTCGATCGCGGTCGCGCTGCTGGCAGGCCGCGGCTTCCGGGTGCTCGCCTCGACCGGCCGGGTCGAGGAGAACGGCGAGTACCTGCGGGATCTCGGCGCGGCCGATGTGCTGGACCGTCGGGAGCTCTCCGAGGAGCCGGGCCGGCCGCTGCAGTCCCAGCGCTTCGCGGGGGCGATCGACGGGGTGGGCAGCACCACGCTCGCCAACATCCTCGCCCAGACCGCCTGGGGCGGCACAGTCGCCGCCTACGGCCTCGCCCAGGGTCCGGATCTGCCGACGACGGTGCTGCCGTTCATCCTGCGTGGGGTGGCCCTCGCAGGGGTCAACTCCGTGGAGTGCCCGCTCCCGCTGCGGCAGCGCGCATGGGACGCCCTGGCCGACGAACTCGATCTCGATCTCCTGGACGGGATGACCACCAGCATCGGCCTGTCCGAGACCATCCCCTATGCCGACAAGATCCTGGCCGGGCAGGTCCGCGGCCGCACGATCGTGGAAGTGACCCAGTGACCATGCGTGCAATGACCATCACCGAAGACCATCGCCTCGAGCTCGCCGAGCTTCCCGAGCCCGTCCCCGCACCTGGCGAGGTGCTGGTCGATGTCGTCGCTGCGGGGGTCAACCGCGCCGATCTCGCCCAGACCGCCGGGAAGTACCCGCCGCCGCCCGGCGCCTCGGAGCTGCCGGGTCTGGAGGTCTCCGGGTACCGACGAGACACCGGCGAGAAGGTCGTGGCACTGCTCGCGGGCGGCGGCTACGCGGAGGTCGTCGCGGTGCCGAAGGAGCTGCTGCTGCCGATCCCCGCCGGGTTCACCCTGGTCGATGCGGCCGGCGTGATCGAGGCGGCCGCGACCGTGGTCTCCAACCTCGTGCTCGAAGCCGGCCTGCACGAGGGCGAGACGATCCTGATCCAGGGCGGCACCGGCGGCATCGGCAGCGTCGCCATCCAGCTCGCCCGGCATCTGGGAGCACGGGTGCTCACCACCGTCGGCTCCGATGCCGCGATCGCGACGGTGCGCGAGCTCGGTGCCGACATGGCCTGGAACCGCCACACCACCGATCTGCTCGAGGCAGTCCGGGAGACCGGCGGGGTCGATGTCGTCCTCGACGTGGTGGGAGGGTCGGCGCTGGCCGATCACGTGGGGATGCTGCGCGAGAGCGGCAGAGTGGTCATCATCGGAACCCTCGGCGGGGCGAGCGGAGACCTGCCGATCGGGAAGCTGATGGGCAAGCGCGGCCGGGTCATCGGCACCACTCTGCGTTCACGCCCGCTGGAGGCCAAGCACGGAATCCTCGAGGCCGTCCGGTACCTGGCGTGGCCGTTGCTGGAGTCCGGTGAGCTGCGGGTCCCGATCCACGCGCGCCTGCCGCTGGAGCGTGCCGAGGATGCCCACGCGATCCTGCGCGAAGGCGGCCATCTGGGCAAGGTGATCCTCGAGGTCGCAGCCCCGGCGAGCAACTCCGGCGGTGGCCGGCGCCGGCGGGAGTAGCTGGCACGGGGCTCGTGGAGCCCTGCCCCCATCTCGGTCATTTCGGTCGAACATCTGCAACCGGTTGCCTTCAGCGAGAGGGCGACCTTAGGGTAGAAGAGCATTTCTCACTCGCCGCATCACTGACCCAATGGAGGGTTCACCATGCACGCGCAGTCCCCCACCCCGCTCGCCGATGACCCAGCCCTCGACGAGCCAGCCCCCGCCCACCGGCTGCGCCGCTTCGGAGGCCTGCTCGCGACCGCCGCCCTGACCGGAGCACTGCTCGTCGGAGGCTCCTCCCCCGCCATCGCCGACGATCCACCACCGACCGAGCCCGCCCCTGCAGGGGTTCCGAGCGACGACCCGCGGGTCCTCGACCTCCTCGCCCAGGACGAGAACCTCGAATACCTCGGCACTCCGGTGACCTCGAAGATCGCCAGCCAGGCCGGCCAGGGCATCATCGATGGTCGCCACGTTTCATACCAGCTGTTCAAAGGCGCCCCGTCGACCGATTACCCCGCCACCTTCGCCGTCACCGACATTGAGACTGGCGAGCAGCTGGACACCTGCGTCGTCACCGGAGCCGAAGCCGCCCGGAACCTGAACGTCGCGACCGATGGCAAGGTCTACTGGGGCACCTACCACGACTACCACCTCTGGCAGTACGACCCGGCCACTGGCGATTGCCTGGATCTGGGCCTGACCGACCCTGCCCAGTCCAATGCCCACGCCTTCGGCCTCTCCCCCGGGCCGGACGGCTCAGTGTTCATCGGTGCCTACCCCGATTCGCGGCTGCTGAAGTACGACCCCGCCACCGAGCAGATCGAGCACCTGGGAACCGTCGATCCCGACGGCGAATACATCCACTCGATCGCGTACCACGAGGCGACCGACACCGTCTATGTCGGCTCCGGCGGCATCTCCCCGCGGATCTGGAAGATCACCGAGGGAGGACACGGGGAGAAGACGCTGCTGGTGGATGAGTCCACTGCCCCGGGTATCAACAGCGCGGGCCAGTTCGTGGGTCGCATGGACATCGTGGGCGACAAGGTCATCGCCCAGATCGGCCTGCGCATGCTAGTGCTCGATCTCGACGGCGGTATCGTCCACTGGGATGTGGACCAGACCCGATTCTTCTTCGGCTACCACACCATTCCCGGCACCGATCCGACCGAGGCGGTCTTCTCCACCGGAGGCGGCGTCCTGATGGTCTACAACACCGTGGAGAACACCTTCCGCACCACAGAGATCACCATCGGTGGGTACCTGTCCAATGGCGTCGTCGACGACTCGAGCGGCGTCCCACTGCTCTACGGCACCTCGCAGGACGGCGTGTTCGTCGCCAATCTCGACTCCGAGACCCTTGTGAGCGAAGCACCGGTCGAGTTCGCGCAGCCCACGCTGATCCAGAAGCTGTTCGTGGGCCCTGAGGACTCCGTCTGGGCCTCGGGCTACATGGTGGGCCTGAACGACATCGACAAGACCGGCGCCGATCACGGCACGACCCTGCAGCAGGGCCAGTTCGAGTCCTCCGCAGTGCGTGACGGGAAGCTGTACCTCGGCGCGTACGGGCACTCAAAGCTGAAGATGCTGGATCCCGCCACCTACGACCCGACTGATGCCGCCACAGTCTCGCAGCTGTTCACCAGTGAGGCCCAGGGTCAGGACCGTCCGTTCGGGATGGCGTACAACCCCGAGCGTGACGAGATCTACATGGGATCCGTGGCGATCTACGGACAGACTCAGGGCGGCCTCGCGATCTGGGAGGGCGGCACGGGCGAGCATGTCTGGCTCACCGAGAAGATCGGAGCCGATGAGAACGTGGTCTCCGTCGTCTACAACGAGTCCGACGGCATGGTCTACATCGGCACCACCGTCGACGGCGGCCTCGGCTCGACCCCGAGCGGGAACACCTCCGGGAAGCTGATCGTCCTGGACCCGGAGACCCGCACCGTCGTGGACCGGATCGACCCTGCAGGTGAGGAACGTGAGGGCGTCACCGGCCTGATGGTCGATGACGAGGGCGCGGTATGGGGCGTCGCGGAGCAGTCGCTGTTCCGCTACGACCCGGCCACCGGCACCTCCACCGTGAAGGGCAACGTCGGCGGGGCATATTCCGAGGGCACGACCTACTGGGCCTACGGCTACGTCCACCAGTCCTCCGCGGACGGGCGGATTTACGTCACCGCTGGCTCGCGCTTCTCGGTCCACGACCCCGCCACCGGCGAGACCACTCGCATCGCCTCGGGCGTCGGCTGGAGCGTCGTCGACGGTGCAGGTGATGTGTACCTGAGCGCCGGGGCGCACCTCTTCCGCTACAACGTGGAGGCGGCGGTCACCTGCGATGAGACCCTCACCGAAGACCACAGCGGCTCCCTCACTGTGACCGAGGGGACGACCTGCATCGAGGGTGCCACCGTGCGCGGCGCGGTGAGCGTCGCCGAGGGAGCCGGGCTGCAGCTGACCGACGCCGCCGTGCGCGGCCCGATCACCTCGACCGGCGCCGAGGTCATCTCCATCCAGGCCAGCGAGATCCGCGGCCCGGTGAGCATCTCCGGCACCACGGGGTTGCTCGAGATCCGCGGATCCACCATCAGCGGTCCGCTGACGATCGACGGCACGACGGAGGGCGTCACCCCGATCCTCACCGATTCGCGGGTCGAGGGTCCGCTCTCGTGCACCGGCAATGCGGTCGCCCTCGACGATGACGGCGCACCGAACACGGTCCGCGGTCCGGCCACCGGGGACTGCGCCGGGATGTGAGCGAGCGCTGACGCACAGAAGACTGCCTCCCTGGTTTATGAGTAAACTCGTTACTCATAAACCAGGGAGGCAGTCTTATGAGCAACGACGACCAGACGTGGCCTGCACTCGCGACGGAGGTACAGTCCTGGACTCCCACTGCGGGATTCGGAATCCGTGCAGACCGATACCCGGGTGAACAACGCTACGAGTCGGCCATCGTCCCCGAGATCGCCGGCGTGACTCCGCGTGTCTCCTCCGAAGTGATGACCGCAGCAGAGGACGCGGCGCTCTCCTTGAGCAGACTCGATGCGGAGCTCGGAGAACGGGTGGCCTCCTTCGCCCCGGTGCTGCTGCGCTCCGAAGCCGCCTCATCCTCACAGATCGAGAACCTCACCGCTTCTGCCCGCTCGATCATGAGCGCCGAGCTCGGGGCCAGGACCGGACAGAACGCCGTCCAGATCGCCGCGAACACCCGAGCGATGACGGCAGCCATCGAGCTGGCCGACGAACTCTCCGAATCATCGATCCTGCGGATGCACGAGGTGCTGCTGAGTTCCCAGCCCCGGCACACACCGGGACGTTGGCGCGACGAGGCTGTGTGGATCGGGACCCGCTCGGACACTCCTGTCGGTGCCGAGTTCGTCGCGCCGCACCATTCCCGGATCCCACACCTGATCGATGATCTTGTGTCGTTCCTGCACCGATCCGATATGCCGTCGCTGATCGCGGTGGCGGTGAGCCATGCGCAGTTCGAGACCATCCACCCTTTCTCCGACGGCAATGGCCGCACCGGACGCGCCCTGGCCCAGTCCCAGCTGAGGCGCCTGGGAGTGACTCGGAACGTCGCGATCCCGGTCTCAGCCGGTCTGCTCGCCGACGTCCCCGGCTACCACTCCGCGCTCGGCGCCTACCGGAACGGAGACATCACCCCGATCATCGCGGCGTTCTCCGACGCGTCGCTCCGCGCCGTGCGCAACACACGTGAGCTGGTCGATGAGATCGAGGAGATCCGGGCGGGTTGGACGGAGCGGCTCACGGCCAGGCGCTCGAGCAACGCGTGGAGGTTGCTCGATGTGCTCATGCGGCGCCCTGTGCTCACCTCCGCGGCCGCGGCCGCAGAGCTCGGCGTGAAGCAGCCCAACGTCTATCCCCCGCTGAAGGCCCTCGAGGATGCCGGGATCCTCGCCTCGAAAAACGAGTATCAACTGGGCCCGTTCTGGCGCTCCGACGAGATCCTCGCGGCCATCGACCGGTTCGCCGAGCGTGCTGGTCGGCGAAGCCTGACCTAGCACCCGCCCGTCAGCCCAGCAGCTGCTCGAGCACCAGCACGGTGCCGTCCTCGTAGATCGAGTCGGTGACGATGTCCGCCACGTCCTTCACGCCCTGCGGGGCCTGACCCATGGCCACGCCCACCGCGGCCCAGGTGAGCATCTCGGTGTCGTTGAACCCGTCTCCGACTGCGACCGTGTGGGCGCTGTCGATCTCGAGCCGGCTGCGGAGCACTTCGAGGGCGCTCGCCTTGGAGATGCCGGGAGCGGCCATGTCGAGCCAGGCGGTCCAGCCGATCGAGTACTCCACGCCGTGCACCCCGGACTCGGCGATGACCTTGCTGAACTCCTGCGGAGACAGGTCCGGGACGTGGACGACCACGCGCACGGCCTCGAGCTCCATCAGCTCGTCGAGCTGGCTCTCGATCGCCTGGACGCCGAAGCTCGCGTCCTGGAAGCCGGCCGTGGAGCGGAAGCTGCCGTCGACCATCTCCACCGCGTAGTGGGCATCGGGTGCGACCTCGCGCAGGGTGCGCAGGGCGTGCCCGGGCTGGAAGGACCGGGTGTCGATGATGCGGTGCCCGCCCTCGAGCTCCGGGTCCATCTGAACGGTGACCGCCCCGTTGGAGCAGACGGCGAAGCCGTGGGTAACCCCCGCGGCCTCGACGATCGGGAGGGTGGCCCCGAGGGAGCGGCCGGTGGCGATGACGACGGTGTGCGCCTCCGCCGTCTGCTGCAGCACCTCATGCATCTCCGCACTCATCACGCCGTCGTGGTCGACCAGGGTGCCGTCCACATCCAGGCCGATCAGCAGCTTCTGCGCGGAGAGCCCGGTGAGGAGCTCCTGGAGGCGCGCACGAGTCGCGTCACGGTCGGTGGTCGAGGCCTGGGTCGAGGTCTGAGTCGTCATGTCCGGCAGTGTGGCACCGGCATCCGACGAGCGGGTGAACCCACGGTGACGACGAGCACTGAGCATGCTGCGCAGGCGGCGCAGGGGTCGGGGGGCCGGCATCTCAGGCAGCGCCCCCCACGACCTCGAAGATCTCGCGCCCGCCGAGGAAGGGCCGCAGCCCCTCCGGGACGACCACCGATCCGTCGGCCTGCTGGTGGTTCTCGAGGATCGCGGCGATGAATCGGGTGGTGCCCAGGGTGCCGTTCAGGGTCGCGACCGGCCGCAGCCCGTTCTCGGTGCGCTCTCGGATGTTCAGCCGCCGTGCCTGGAACTGGGTGGTGTTCGAGGTGGAGGTGAGCTCGCGGTAGGTGTTCTGGCTCGGCATCCACGCCTCGCAGTCGTACTTGCGGGCGGCGGAGGTGCCGAGGTCGCCGGCGGCGGTGTCGATGATCCGGTAGGGCACGTCGATGCGCGCCATCATGTCCCGCTCCCAGCCGAGCAGCCGCTCGTGCTCCTCGTAGGAGTCCTCGATGCGGCAGTAGGAGAACATCTCGACCTTGTGGAACTGATGCACGCGGATGATGCCGCGGGTGTCCTTGCCGTAGCTGCCGGCCTCGCGGCGGTAGCAGGCGCTCCAGCCCGCGTAGCGCAGCGGGCCGTCGGAGAGGTCGATGACCTCGTCCTTGTGATAGCCGGCGAGCGCGACCTCGCTGGTGCCCACGAGATAGAGATCATCACCCTTGTCGAGGTGGTAGACCTCATCGGCGTGCTCGCCGAGGAAGCCGGTGCCCTCCATCGACTCGGGCAGCACCAGGGTGGGCGTGATCATCGGAGTGAAGCCCGCATCGGTCGCCAGGGAGATCGCGGAGTTCAGGATCGCGAGCTCGAGCTGGGCGCCGACGCCGCGCAGGAAGTAGAAGCGTGCGCCGGAGACCTTCGCCCCGCGCGCCATATCGATCGCCTTGAGCCCCTCAGCGATCTCCAGATGGTCTTTGACCGGGTGGTCGAAGCTCGGAACCTCACCGACGTGCTCACGCACCACGAAGTCGGCCTCGAGCCCCTCGGGGGCGCCCTCGGCCAGGTTCGGGATCTCGCGCAGCGCGGCGTCGCGGGTGCTCAGGGCCTCGTTCGCCTCGCCCTCGAGCCGCTTGACGTCGGCCGCGAGCTGCTTGACCTCGGCCAGCAGCGCCTGCTTCTGATCGCCCTTGGCCTGGGCGACCTGCTTGCCGAAGGCCTTCTGCTCGGCGCGCGCAGATTCGAAGGCGGCGGTGGTCTCGCGCCAGCGGGAATCGGCCTCGAGCACGGCATCCACGATGGCAGGGTCTCGCCGACGCGCCCGCTGGGCGTCTCGGACGGCTTCAGGGTTCTCGCGCATTTGCCGCAGATCGATCATTGCACCAGGGTACCCGCGCGCACGCCTGCCAGTACGCTGACGGAATGGACCTCACCCTGCTGCTGCTGAGCATCGCCTCAGTGCTCACCACCGTGATCACGATCGCCCTGCTGGTGATGGTGCTGCGCCGACTGGGCCGGCACCGCCGAGAGCTGAGCGAGCTGCGCGCCGCCGCGGACCGCCGGTCGAGCACGCGCAGGGCGCCCGGCACCGACGGCGCGGGGGACTCGACGGAGGGTGCCGCGGACGATGACGCCGACTCCCCCGCCGACGACGGCCGGCTCCGCAAGGTCGCCGTGGTGCTGAATCCCTCGAAGTTCGAGGAGACCGACACCTTCCGCCGGAAGATCACCGAGGTGGTGGACCGGATCGAGGGCGCTGAGACGGTCTTCTACGAGACCACCATCGACGATCCCGGCAAGGGCCAGACGGAGCAGGCTGTCGCGGACGGCGCGGATCTCGTGATGGCCGCCGGCGGCGACGGCACGGTGCGTCTGGTCGCCTCGGTGCTGGCCGGCACCGACACCCGGATGGGCATCATCCCGGCCGGCACCGGGAATCTGCTGGCCCGCAATGTCGAGATCCCGCTGGAGGACCCGTCCGCGGCGATGATCACCGCGCTGACCGGTGAGGACCACCAGGTGGACGTCGGCTGGCTCCGTGCCGGTGACTCCGCCGCCGCGGCCCGCTCCGCCGAGCGCCAGATCTTCCTGGTGATCGCCGGCTTCGGCGCCGACGCGGAGATGATCGGCTACACCGATCCGGAGATGAAGAAGCGGATCGGCTGGATCGCGTACATCTTCGGCGGGATCCGCACCGTGCTGGGCCGCTCGGTGGATGTGGTGGTGCAGCTGCCGGATGACACCCGCCACGCCCACAAGGCCCGCACCGTGCTGCTGGGCAACGTGGGCAAGCTGCCGGGCGGCTTCGTGCTGATGCCCGACGCCACGATCGACAACGGCCGCCTCGAAGTGGTGGTCGCGGGCTGGCGGGGAGCGGCAGGATTCAGCCAGGTCGCCGCCCAGGTCATGAATCCGAAACTGGTCCCGAAGTACGGTCCCAAGCTCGCCACGATGGAGCGCTACCTGACCACCGGGATCCGAGTGACCACCACCAAGCCGCAGCCGGTGCAGCTGGACGGCGACACCGATGTCGACGCCACCCACCTGATCGCGACCATCGATCCCGGGGTGCTGCGGCTGCGCGTGCCGGAGGGGAAGGGCGCGGCGCAGGGCAACAGCTAGGCCCGCGGGGCAACAGCTAAGCCCGCTCGACCCGGTCGTCCTGCAGCGGCGGCACCACCATGACCGGCCGCTCGGCCCCGTGGAGGATCGCGCGCGACACCGAGCCGAGCAGCGCACTTCTCAGGGCACCCCGGCCATGGGAACCGACGACGATCAGCTGCGCGACGGCTTCGGCGTCATGGAGGATCGCAGCGGCCGCTCCCTCCTGGACCTCGCCGGAGATCTCGATGCCGGGCACGTGCTCCGTGACCCAGGCGACCTCTGCCGCCAGATCCGCCTCGAGGTCGGCGCGACGACGGTCCACGAGCTCCTGGGCGTCGCACGGGCGCAGCGGGAACCAGTACTCGCCGCTGTCGGGTCTCTGCTGTGCGGTCAGCAGCACCAGCGACGTTCCGCCATCGGCCGCCTCCCGCGCCGCATGCAACGCGGCCCGGCGACTGTGGGGCGAGCCGTCGACGCCGACGACCACCGGCCCGGTGAAGCGCTCAGCCACCGCGGGGACCACCACTGTGGGGCACTGCGCATGAGCGGGAAGGGCGGTGGAGACCGAGCCCAGCACCAGGCCGAGGAAACCTCCCCGGCCACGGGCACCGACGACCATCAGGTGCGCCCGTGCCGAGGCTTCCGCGAGCGCGCCGACGGAGTCTCCCTCGATCGTCAGGTAGGAGACCTCGCCGGGATGCTCGGCGAGTCGGGACGCCGCCACCTCCAGCACGTACCCGGCGATCAGCTTGCGGGCCTCGTCCTCGGGCTCCGCGCCGAGGGAGGCGTAGTTGGCGTACACCGGGAGCGGTGCTCGATAGGTGGTGATGACGCTGAGCTTGCTCCCGCGGCGGGCGGCGATGCCGGCGGCGTAGGCCAGTGCGACCTCGGAGTTCGGGGAGCCATCGAACCCGACCGCGACACCGAGGTCACGCGTGGCAGGGTCGAAAGGGATCGTGTTCTGCTCAAGATGAGCCTCTGTGCTCATGGCAAGCCCTCCGCGGGGCTGCCGGCACGGACGACGATGACGCCCCGCTGTCGAGTCCATCCTCGTCGCTCCTCACCCTACCCCTCAGGTGAAAGCGCGGGCCCGAGGCGCCGGTGCGGGGTGCAGGTCGGGGAGAGCGGGTCGGGGTGCACACCGGGGGCCGCGCCGTTCAGTCCTTCAGCACACCGCTCCGGGCGAGTTCCGGGTCGGTGCAGGAGGCGAGGTTGAAGCAGCAGGGGCGACGCTTCCCGTTCCGCAGCTTGTCGATCGAGACCTCCACACGGCGCGCACGGGTGTCGGCGTTGCGGGTCGACCCGACCCAGCGCACCCATTCCCAGCGCGCCATCGGGGTGATGGATGCCCAGGTCTCCTCGAGGTCGTCGGCCGCGTCGAGCGCGGCACCGAGATCCTCTGGGACCTCCGGCTCGGGCCAGACCTTCGTGGGCACGAGGGTGAAGTCGACGACGTTGCCCTCGCTGAGGTCGAGCGCCTTTGCCAGCGCATCGTCGACGCGCAGCCAGTGCCCCTTGCGACCGTCGGGCTCGACCACCATGTCCAGCTGATGACCGTTCAACGTGGCCTCGACGGCGACCTGACCGCGGGAGGGCAGCGCAGCGCTGGCCGCTTCGGGCAATGGGATGAGGAGCCGATCATCGATCGCGCGGACCTCGGCGGTGCCGTCGACGGGGCTACTGGTCTTCGCTGCCATTTCTGCTCTCCTCTGTCCTCAGATCCTGTGCACTCTCAGTTCCTGTGCGTCTCAGATTCTGTGCGTGCTCAGATCCCCTGCTCGTTCTCAGATCGCTGTGGCGGGATCCGTCGGGGTGATCATTCCCGACAGCCGCTCGATCCAGTCGCGCGCGTCGTCGTAGGCATGGTCGGCGAAGTCCTCGCGGATCTCCGCCCGCTGTCCATCGATCCGCGGGTAGGAGCCGAGATAGTGCACCACCGGGCAGAGCCGATGGAGCGAGCGCAGGGCGGCGGCGACGCGGCGGTCCTCGATGTGGCCCTCGATGTCGAGGGAGAAGGAGTACCGGCCCAGAAAGTCGCCGACGGGGCGGGATTCGATCCGGGACATGTTCACGCCGTTGGAGCTGAGGATCTCGAGGGCCTCGAGCAGGGCGCCGGAGCGGTTGTGGGGCAGTTGGACGACGAGCGTGGTCTTGTCGGCGCCGGTGCGGGCGGGGATCCGGCCTTCGCGGGTGACCAGCACGAAGCGGGTGACAGCACCGTCGTAGTCCTCGATGCCTTCGGCGAGGATCTCCAGGCCGAAGTGCTTCGCTGCGAGCGGGGAGCAGACAGCGGCCCGGCCGCGGGCCTCCTCCGCGCTGACCGCGGCGAGGTCTCGAGCGGCGGCTGCTGTCGACGAGGCGGCCGCGATGTCCGCGCCGGGCACGTTCTTCCGCAGCCAGCCCTGGACCTGTGCCTGGGCATGCGGGTGGGAGGAGACGGTGGTCAACTGGTCGAGGGGCGTGGCCTCTCGAGCGGCGAGCACGAAGGTGATCTGCACGGTCTGCTCGGCGACGATGACGACCGAGTCAGTGGCGGCGAGCACGTCCAGGGTGCCGGAGACGCCGCCTTCGACCGAGTTCTCGATCGGCGCCATCAGCGCATCGATGTCACCGGCGAGCAGATCGGTGGTCGCGGTGGCGACGGCCGAGAAGGGCACCAGCTCCGGCTCGGCTGCGGCGAACTCTTCGGGCGTCTCCGCGAGTGCCTGCAGGAGTGCCTGATGGGTGAAGGTCGTCTCTGGACCAAGGAATCCGTACCGCATGGTGAAATCGTACTCGGCGCACCACGGCGGGCTCGGGCGCGTTCAGGCCCGGGGATGTTCAGGCCCGGGGTCGCGGTCCGTCGCTGAACCAGTAGCGGCGTTTACCGTCGCGGATGTCCTCGAGCTGACCGCCTGCCTTCTCGATGGTCCGACGGGAGCCGTGGTTGTCGTCGTCACAGGTGACCAGCACCGGGTCCATGCCCAGCTCCTGCGCATGGACCAGTGCGAGTTCGAGGGCGGCAGAGGCGATCCCCTGCCGCCTGGCCGCGGGGCGCACCGAGTAGCCGATGTGGCCGCCCTGTTCGAGCAGGTACGGGGTGAGGCGGTGCCGGATGGCGATGAACCCGAGCATCTCGTCCGTCTCGGGGTCGAGGATCCAGCGGCTGGTGCAATGCACCCAGCCGTCGGGAAGCTCGGTGGCCGGGTCCTCCTCCTCGATGCGGGCGGTGACGAATTCGGTGACGTCGCCCGGGGCGATGGGAGGACGCTGGGGATCACGGATGCCTGACCCGTCCATCGAGGTGCCGGCGAAGTCGGTGACGCAGTCGATGTAGGCGGAGTAACGGGTGGTGTCCGGTCGGACGAGGCTGATCGCGCGGGGCATCGGGACATGGTGCCACGGTGGGTGCGACCAATCAGGAGGGTGGGTCGTCAGAAGGGTGGATCGGTGTCCCAGCGTGCGCGCCGTGCGGCGTCCTCATCGTCGTACTCGCCTTCAATGACGGGGTCGACGGGCCCCCATTCCTGGTGGATCCGTGCGTTCTCGCCATTGCGGTCCATCTCTTCCATCATGCAGAGCCACTGGAAGTGCTCCCACGACTCCATCATGGCGGTCGCGAGGCGGGGCGTAGCCAGGTCAGGGCGTGGTGAAACCCTCGTGGTGACCAGGGGTGGCGAACCGACCGTCCAAGTGGTGTCGCCGTCGGGTTCTCGGACGGGATCGACACGTCTCGCAGTCTTGAGGTCGTGATGCCCCCAGTGCAGTCGGTGGAGGTTGTCGATGCTGGTGGGGCCTCCCCGTTCGGGGTGTGCGTGGTCGAACTCTTCGATGTGGTCGTTCTCCGCATCGTCGGTGGTGCTCTTCGTGCATCCGGGCACAGCGCAGCGGGGTGTGGTCAGTCGAAGGTGCTCGACCATCTCGGGGGTGGGGCGGTAGCGCTGGGCAGGGAGCGGGAGGAAGCCTCCGGCGATCGGCTCTGTGAAGACCTTGTGCCATACCGGCTCGGACTCGGCGAGCTTCCGGGCCATCGCGGCGGGCAGCGGGGTCATGCCGCCATAGGTGGCGGGGGTGTCATCCAGGCCCATCAGGGTGAGGACGGGGATGACGATGTTGATGCGGTGCCGGGGCGCGGGCACCTCGACGCCGGCGGTATCGAGCAGGGTGCGGTGGATGATCGCGTAGCGCAGGGCCGCAAGGGTCATGGCGCCGCCGTCGCGGGCGACGTCCCCATCGAGGTCGAAGGGGATTGGGGCGCCCTGCTCGAGCGCATGGCGCTGCGCGGCCTGGACTGCCTTCGCCGAGGCGTCGATCCGGCGGGAGAGGGCGAGGATTTCGGGGATCGGGCCGGTCACGCGGAGGCAGGCGATGCCGTCATCACGCCCGCTGGACTCGACGGTGACATCGCGGGAGTGCTCTGGGCAGTGCCGTGGCTCCTCACGTTCGAACCAGGAGACCAGTTGGCGCAGCTCATCCTGGAACCGATCAGCGGGAATGGAGGCGAGGTCCCAGGCGGAGATATGTTCATCAGCTTGAGAGCGCTGAAAGGGGGTGAGATCCCTGACGGCCTTCAGCATTCTCTGATGCCAATCTTTCGGCATGTCACCTCCGGCGAGGCGTTCGAATGTTCGCGGCATCTCGTGAAGCGCGATACGCGCGTCGCGAATCCGAAAGGCCGCGAGCGCAGTGGTGGTGCGCAGGGCGATGGCGATCGCGAGACTCCGCTCCTCACGGTCATCCGTGAGGTCCGGGTTCTCGTAGTCGATCCAGAACGGAGCGAGCTCGAGAAGGTGCCGCGCGTGACGCCGCGACTCCTCGCGCTCCTCCTCCATCATCCGGGTAATGGCGGCCGCGTCAGCGCTACCGGGCTTGAGACGCCCCCGCACGGCCAGGGAATCCTCCGTGAGCGTCGAACGTGCGCGTACGCGGACCACAGGGGGCCCATCGTCGCCGGATCGACCGGCACGGGACTGGGGCTGGGGCGCGGACTGGGACTGGGACTGGAACTGGAACTCGGGCTGGACTGCCGGCTGGGGCGCGGACTGAGACCCGGCAGGACGCAGGGAGGGGTGCGGCACTTCCATCGTCACGATCTCCACCTCCTCGTCGAGTCATCGCCGGGGCATACCGCCATGGCGAACATTCATACTGGGCACCGATGCCCACAGTAACGTGGCTCATCGCATCCGAGGGTGTAGCTGGTTTCTGAAGCCTCCTGATTCGAGGAG